>JBKBUQ010000100.1:0-10907 GCA_046289975.1 Flavobacteriales bacterium
GCCCAACTCCAATACTTTTCGGATCGATCTTCACCAACTCAGCAAGCGGATCCATCAGTCGGCGTCCGATAGAAACTGCACCGCGAACAGTAACATCGTAATTCGGAAATTCTTCGCGCGCCACAGATGAGGCAGAATAAATGGAAGCACCTGCTTCACTCACAACAAAAACTTTTACCTCGCGATCGAAACGACAACGCTTAACAAATTGCTCTGTTTCTCTACTTGCAGTTCCGTTACCAATAGAGATCGCTTCAATTTTATATTGCTCCACCAAACGCGATAATGTTCGCATGGCATCGGCTGTTTCACTTTGCGGTGGATGAGGATAAATGGTTTCGTTATGGATCAAATCTCCTTTTTCATCAATACACACCAATTTACATCCGGTTCTGAATCCCGGATCAAGCGCAAGAATACGTTTTTGTCCCAATGGCGGACTTAACAACAACTGACGTAAATTCTCTGCAAATACTTTTACCGCACCTTCATCAGCTTTTTCCTTGGATGAAATTCTGAATTCCGTTTCAATGGAAGGCTCGAGTAAACGGCTCCAGCAATCGGCTATTGCATCTTTTACCTGATCAGCGCTTTCGTTGCGCGATTTTATTACATGACGTTCGATCACTTCCAATGCCTCGCCTTTATCTACACCAATGCGAACACGTAAAAAACCTTCGTTTTCTCCTCTGAACATTGCCAGCAAACGGTGTGAAGGAATCCGCGACAATGCTTCTTTCCAATCGAAATAATCCTTGAATTTTGCACCGTCTAAATCTTTTCCCTTCACCAGTTTGGATGATACCTGTGCCTCGCGCGAATACAAAAAACGAATTTTGTTACGCACAGTTGCATCTTCGCTGATCATCTCCGCAATGATATCACGCGCACCTTCCAATGCTTCTTCCACCGTTTTAACTTCATCCGAAAGAAAATTCTCGGCAAGCGATTCTACATCATTATCTTTTTGCGCAAATAATTTTAATGCAAGCGGCTCCAGCCCTTTTTCGCGGGCAACAACAGCTCTGGTTTTGCGCTTGGGCTTATAAGGCAGGTACAAATCCTCAAGATCGGTAGGATCAAAACAAGCTTCAATTTTCGCTTTTAACTCAGGTGTCAGTTTTCCCTGCTCTTCAATGGTTTCAAGAATGCCTGCTTTACGCGTAACCAGTGCTTTCAGCTTATCGTATTCGAATTTCACACGCATCACTTCCACTTCATCCATACTGCCGGTCATCTCTTTACGGTAACGGGAAATGAACGGTATGGTCGCACCTTCGTCTAACAATTTTACTGTATTCACCACTTGGGGAACACGTAATCCGATTCGGTTAGCAATAAGAGAAATGATCTTTTCCATGACTTGTGTTTGTTCCGCAATAATAAGATAAAGGCAGATTGCGTAAGGGAAAACTTATTGACCGCAGCGAAAAAACTTGTTTAAAAATCGTACCCGCTCTTAATAAGTTTAAACAAGCGGATTTGGAAGTAATACGGGAAATTCTAAGTGACTCCGAAAACAAAAGAGCTGTTTCCACAAACTATTTACCGAGACATGAAGAGACGATTTTATCGAGTATCAGCGGGTCAATGGCATTCACCAATCGCGGATCGGGTTGAACTTCCATTACTTTTACCAGCATGCACTGACAATATGCATCTGCATCCATTTTTACATTCAGTAATTTCTGCTTGCAACCGGAAATAAAGGAAGCTTTGGCAGGATCGTTCCAACGGTCGATAAATGGTCCGCCGGGATAACGGTATTTTACTTCTTCAATGCATCGGTTGGCAATTACCATCAATGCAGTATCTGAAACCGGTGTCGTTTTAAGCGGAAAACGTGTCAAAAATCCTTCAACATAACAACTGCAATAATCATTTGCTGCGCCGGGAATAAGTGCTTTCACCGCATCTTTCATGCAGTCTTCCTTAAGTTGTTTTTTTTCTGCATCCGTCCAGCTTTGTCCGTTCGAATAAACCGGAATAAACAAAAGTGATATGAAGAAATACTTACGCATCAAAAATAAAATCCTGCCTGACCCATAATTACCATTCCGCTTTGCGATGTTTTTGGTCCGCCGGAAACATACGCTCCGTTTTCGCGCCATCCTTTTTTCGAAACATCCAACTGCCAACCTGCAGTTCCTCCGAAAAAGAAAAATTTCAAACGCAATTTCAGCGAAACGCCTGCTTCAAGAAAAAAGGATGGATTTGTTACACTTGTCCGTAAACGATTTGTTGCACCGAAAAATCCGGAACCCACCGGTCCTGCAAGTATTTCATCTCTGGTGAGTACCAATCGCTGGTATCCATAACCGAAAAAGGGACCAACATCCAGCCATTTGCTTCGAACAAAATCTCCTCCCACACGAAAACGAAATGAACCGCCTTTTAATCCGTAATAAAGTGAATCTGAAAATCCGATTTCTGAATTGCGTATTGCAGAATACATGAATGTATAAAATACACCGTCTTCTAATTGCGTGTACGATCCTCCAACAACTGTTAAGGGAGAAGTAAAGGAAATTGCAGAAGGATCCAATCCAAACAGCGTACTGTTCAGCGCATTCAGATTCACACCAAGTAATCCGTAATGTCCTTCAAGAAAGATGGTCGATTCGTAGGTGCTGTAATCAACGGGTGGTTTGGTACTGTCCACTTTCATGTTGTCCATGCGATGATCGGCCTGGTTGATGATCAGGTATTGAAAACGATTTTTCAAACGTGCAGTATCATTTACCACATCGCGGTGATGGATGAGGGTGAGTCCGTCGGGACTCGAAATTTTCAGCAATGGTTTTACCCCGTCACGATCAATCACTCCCTTTTCATGAGCACTGCCATTAGGATAATATTGTGCAATTGCCAATACTTTTCCTTTAAACAGCGAATCGCTATCCAAACGAGTTGCCAAAGTGGTAAAGGCATAATATCCACACCAAATATCTTCTGTCTCCAATGAAGTGTGGCAACGGCCAAATTGTCCGTAAAATTTTCCTGTTGGAAATTCAGCAGCTAATTCCTTCAGACTTTCATGCATAAATCGCTCACGGTACAAATATCCCTGTACAGCGCTCATATCGTTGTACGTTGAACGATCCATCTCAGCGCGCAATCCTTGTTCGATTTTGTAAAACACCGGATAATCGTTCCCAAGCAATTCCTTAAATGCAGCTTTGTTACTATCCAGATCCTGCAAAATAAATCTCAGCGAACGCTTTAGCGAAAACGGCGCACCCGTCCGGAAATCTTCCTTGTTTTTTTGTTGTGCCTTGCGCTGCTCAGCGTCCGACATCACTGCCAGCGAGTGAATGGATTCGATTGTTAATGCAATAGACGCAGGTATTTTCTTGTTTTTTGGAATCAGCAGATCCATCACCTTAAGTGGGGTGCTCAAGGATCGTTCAATATCGATGGAGTGAATTCTAATTTTTGCAGTATCAGGTAAAGTCTTGTTGAATTCATAAAGTCCTTTGTAAAGCAGTAAATATTCCTGATACGAATAATCACTCAGTACTTTAAACAAGGAAGTGTCGCCGGTCTGCACATATTTATCGACAAGCCAGCCTCTGCTGAAACCGAATTCCATTATAAAGTGACGAAATCCTGCTTTGTGATAAAGGTATTTCATCATTTTCAGCTCCAGCCGGTAATTGCTTTTTCTGAATACATGGTTTTCGCCCGTAAATATGATCCTGTAATTATTGATCACATTATCCAGCATTCTGAAACTGTAATAATCTCCATTGTCGGCAATATCCAGCTTGTTGGTGTCCTGTGCCATTGCGTTTGTAGCAAAAGCAACAATGGCTAGAAGGAGAAAAAATGTTCTGATCATGGTACTAAAGATACTAAAAATGACTGTGTTTTTTGCCTGATGGTCCTTTGTAACAGTAGTCATAAAGCACAAACCAGCTCTAACAACGGCATGATTCATGAATTGGTACAAATCGGCCGATTCAAACATCCGGAAAAAAAAGACAGAAATAACCTGTAACTTTCTTGCGGGCTTTCATTATAGAGTCAAAACAGCCATTAATCAGCATGTTGGAGACCGGTTCGAGATACCATAAAACAGAGCGGCAACTACAGGATGAACTCCGGGTAGTTGAAGCAGCCAAGCACGATCCCGCGCGGTTTGAGCCTCTGTACAATGCGTATTACGAACAGATTTTCCGTTACATCCATCAGCGCATCGAAGACAAAGAAATGGCCTTTGATCTGTGCTCTCAGGTGTTCCTCAAAGCTCTGACCAATATTGGCAAGTACCAGTTTAGAGGAGTGCCTTTTGCAAGCTGGCTCTACCGGATTGCGCAAAACGAGGTGTATGAGGCGTTACGCAGCCATCATACACGTCGGGTTGTGAGCATAGAGACGCGTCAGGTGAGTGAATTCCTGGAAGAAATAGAGGAAGGTCATTCCGAAGAAATGTTCCGGTTGCTGGAGAAGGTTTTACCGGAATTACCCGAGGAAGACTTGCAAATGATCGAATGGCGATTTTTTGAAAAACGTTCTTTCAGAGAGATCGGCGACATTCTGGGTATTACGGAGAACAATGCCAAGGTAAAAGGTCACCGCTCGCTGGAGAAGCTGAAGAAAATGTTTAAGACTTATATTCCAAAATAATGAAACCTAAAATTATCATCGACAGGGAACCGGTATCCTCAGAGGAGATCCAGTCTCGAAAGGACTTCCGCAAGGTCGTTTCCCAGGTGGCGCTGATGCAAAAACCATTTTTTAAATCGACATGGTTTATTTCATCGGCTGTTATTACAGGCACCATGGCTGCCATCGCAGTTGTTGCTATTTTTGCCGCACATCCTCCAACCGAAGAGCAGCAGGAAGAAGCCCTGATCAGCGAAGTGAAAAGCGATAGTATTCCGGCAAATGCTTTAATGAGTAGCGGCTATTACAGCGAAGATTCTCCCTGTATAAAACCACCCGTGCCGGGAGCAGAATTGCAGGCCAGTACGTACACGGTCGACAATCAAAAAGGAGCAGTACTAAAACACAGTACAGGTACAGAGATCCGCATCCCCGCCAATTCGCTTACCGATGAATCCGGAAATGTAATTCAGGGGAAAGCTGAACTACAGTACCGCGAATACCACACCGTACCCGAAATCATCCTCAGCGGCATACCCATGACCTACGATTCTGCAGGAACACGTTATGCTTTTGAAACAGCAGGAATGTTCGATATTCATTGCGTGCAAAACGGAAAAAAAGTTTACCTCGACGAGAAAAAACCGATCAGCGTAAAAATGCAATCGACCAGTGCAGAAGGCCGTTTTAATTTTTACGAATTGGATACCGCAGCCCGCAATTGGGTCTATCTGGGTAAAGGGAAAAACGAAGCAATTGTAAATGACAATAAAGTTGAAAATGACGAGTTTGTAATTGAAAAAAATAGTGAGGTTGTAAACACAAACAAACATTCTGTCCAATCTCATCCTGAAATCATCAAAAAAACCGGAATGGTTGAACAGGCCAAAAAAGAAGTGGCGAAAACCGAAGAGAGCAAGCCTGTTGAACCCCGCAAACTCAATCCCGACAAATACAATTTTCTGGTGAATGTCGATCCCGAGGAATTCCCGGAAATGGCAAGCTTTAAATCCACAAGATTTGAAGTGGGCGAAGAATCAAAAAATTTCGATCGCACATGGTTCTCCAAAACATGGAACGATGTCCGCCTGCGTGAAAAATCAAAAGGGATCAGTTATTACCTCGATCTTACTGTAATACAAAACGGAAAACCCAACACCTCAACAGTTGTTGTTTATCCTGCGTTCGAAGGCAAGGATTACGAAATTGCGCGGAAACGTTTTGATCAGCAATTCACCACTTACGAAAAAACGCTAAGCGATAAAAAAGCAGACCTAGCAAAAAAAGAAGCCGAGCTGAAAGCGGAAATCAAAAAACAGGAAATAGAATTTGCACGACAAGAAATGGCCCGCAAAGAAGCAGAAAAAGAAAGAGAGCGCATACGCAAACAACAAATTGCAAACGCCAACCGCATAAGCACCAACAGCTACGGACAAATGGTTGTGATTAGCACCGGAAATCAAGTTCGCATGATGGCAGCACGCACTTTTTCTGTTGCAAAATTCGGAACCTTCAATTGCGACTCACCGCACAAATTCCCGTCCGAGCGTGTGCTTTCCGCAACATTTTCAGGAAAAACAGAGGGAGAAGAATTTCATATTATTGCCATGGAAACATTTCTGGTAAACCGGAAATCGAAAATGTATTATCCCTATTCATCGTCGATGCTTAATCAGTTCGGCTACAATCCCAAAGGGGATAATATGATTCTGATTATTCTTGCAGATGGTAAAACAGCCGTGTTTGCAGCGGAGGATTTTCAAAAGATTCCGAATGAAGTGCCCATGTACCATTTTACAATGCGTATCAGCGATGCACCGGTAAAGGATGCAAGTGAACTTGAAAAATTGATTTTTGGCTGATGATCTCCTGCAACCTTCTGCCACCAAATGCGTTTTGAGTCTATGCCAACACACCTTTGCTTTAGGAAATCATCAATCTACCTCGTGCTGTTTGTATCCGCATTCTGTTTTACGGAACAAGATTCGTTACGCGCACAGACCATTGATAAATCCGGAGTGATTACGGTGCGTAAACTTAAAGACAATAACCCCAGGATTGCAGGAAAAACAGGAGGCGACATCACTCCTGCAGAATTGTGCAATGCCTTGGGAATTACATCTCAGATTGCCGGAGTAAAAATCATTCACTACGAAATCACCTATTACCGCGGAGGAGAAGTCACCAAAGAAGTAGAAGGCAATCAGGTTCCACCGGAGATCTGTTCCTACCTGAACACCACCAAACCCGGAATGATGATCACCTTCGAAAAAATACTCGCGCAGGACGCATCAGGAATGAAATTTCAACTGAACCCGATGCGCTTTAAACTGGTGGAAGGTGGGAGCTCGGAAAAAGAAAATGTATCGATAACACGGGAAATTAACATCAATGGATTTTACCAATTAAGAAGCAATTCCTCCAACATCGAAAAAACCTATTTGAAACTCTACAATGACAGTGTTGTATTTATCACCACTTCGCGAGACGATGCTGTAATTGTTAATCAGAGTTTGGAACGCGAGTACAAAAAATCCGGCACCGCCCACGGGAAATACAAAATCAACCAGGGAAGGCTGTTTATCGATCTTGACAATTCGATTTCACGTTTCGATTATGAAGGCACTTTTACTGCCAGCGGATTAATGCTCAATCAACAACTCAGCAACGGAACAAAAGTAGGCGATGTAATGAATTATTTCATCCTTCCCTTTTCGCGGTAAAACCGTAAAAAAAATAAGCTCAGTAAAAGATTACTTACCCTGTGTAAGCTTTTGGTATTTGGTAAGATTACCGGCATCCATTGAGCGACAAAGGTTATATACCTTCAGTTTTTCCTCTGCGGGAGCTTCGGAAAACAAATTAATGATCTCATCCACTTTCGCAGCAAAGAACAAACGGACATTGATATTTGCCGGACGTTGTTTCGCTACACCCTGTATCAACTCAAGTGAAGCGATGACATCTTTTCTGCCTTCAGCAACATTATCGTAAATACGATCGAAACCTGTGCGGTGGTATTTGTAAAACGCCTGGCGCAAAGGTTTGAATACGCCCTGCAAAGCATTATCCACAAGCCAATAGCGGTTCAGATCATTTTCAGAAGCTTTCCACCCGGGCTCAGCAGCAGATTGTGCGTTGTTTACCACTTGTTGTGCTTTTGTAAAATACCGCGTACCACCTTCGGGAGAGAATGAATCGTAGTCGAGCGCAATGATAAAATAAGCGTAAAAGGCAAGAATCGAAGTAAGGTTATTCCTGTGCTGATCAATGGAGAAGATCAGAGGAGTTCCACGCTGGTACTTGAACTTGAAATTATCATCGATATAATTGAAAAGCGTGGTTTTGTAATTGGTATTGAAAACCGGACGCGAAGAAGTGATCTGGATCGTTCCACCGAAATCTTCTGCGCTGGGCATTTCAGAAATATTCATCAATATATTGCAATCAATCTTTTCTTCATCCTTATAGTTTTCGGTTGTCCAGCGGGTATTGTTCATGAACTCCGTTAATTGCTGCTGCAATTGCTCAAACAACAATTTATCCGCAGCAGAAGTTTGCAGGGAAGGCGAAATGATCTGAACACGGCTTTGCAACTCCTGAGCCGTTAATACAGCAGGAAAAATGATGATCAGGAAAAAGAAAAAGCGCTTCATGCAATCGTTTTCGCTATAGCATCCATTATATCGGTTGCCACAGCTTGTTTTGATTTTAACTCAAATCTAGCCAATTTATTGTTGCTCCCAATGAGAGTAACCTTGTTCGTATCGTATGCAAATCCCGCGCCTTTATCGTTCAGACTATTCAGCACGATAAGGTCAAGATGTTTGCTCCTGATCTTTTTACGGGCATTTTCAATCTCATTTTCAGTCTCCAGTGCAAATCCCACCAGAAATTGTTTTTTGGATTTATGTTCGCCGCACCACTTCAAAATATCTGTTGTGGGTTCGAGTTCAATTGTAAGCGCTGCATCCTTCTTTTTGATTTTCTGCCTCGCACGTTGGGCAGGACGGTAATCGGCAACCGCGGCTGCATGAATGGCAATATGCGATCCGGAAAAATACTTTTTAACCGCCTTGAACATTTCTTCGGCACCGGTAACATTGATTCGCATCACACCTTCTGCCGATTTTACAGAGGAAGGTCCACAAATCAAAATAACTTTTGCACCGCGACTCAAGGCTTCATCGGCAATAGCAATACCCATTTTACCTGAGCTGTTGTTGCCAATAAAACGAACAGGATCAATCGCCTCGTGCGTGGGACCGGCCGTTATCAGTACCGTTTTACCGGCGAGATCTTTTTTTTTTGAGAGTGCCTTCCGGATTTCGTTCAGCAAATCTTCGGACTCCTGCATTCTGCCCTGACCATTTAGTCCGCTTGCCAGTTCACCCTTTGCAGCATCAAGAACCAGGTGTCCGTACGAGCGTAAACGATCGAGATTACTTTTTACTGCAGGATGCACATACATATCAAGATCCATCGCCGGAGCGACCATTACAGGACAACGAGCGGAGAGATAGCTTGCCAATAGCAGGTTATCGCATTGACCGTTGGCCATTTTTGCAATCGTATTGGCCGAAGCCGGAGCAATAAGAAACAGATCGGCCCACATACCCAATTCCACATGATTGTTCCATTCACCGGAAGTGCGCGAAGCAATGGTATCCTGCAAAACAGGATTTTTCGAAAGCGTTGCGAACGTTAAAGGCGTGATAAAATCGGCAGCTGCAGCAGTCATGATAACACGAACTTCAGCACCTTCCTTTACCAGTAAGCGGGTGAGATGGGCTATTTTGTAAGCAGCAATGCTACCTGTAATGCCCAGAATGATTTTTTTTCCTTGGAGCATGGCTCCGGATTAAGATCAGTTAGCAGGAGCTTCGGGGTAACGGTAGTAGGTACCGCCCTCGTGGAATTCCTGAATGGAAATAGCTACCGCCTTGGGAAGCTTTTCATAATGACGAGAAATCTCAATCTGCTCGCGGTTTTCGAAAACTTCTTCCAGATTATCGGTGTGCGTTGCGAATTCCTGCAGTTTGGAAGTCAATTCTTCCTTCATCTCAACAGAAATCTGATTTGCACGCTTGCCAATTACAACGATCGCTTCATACAGATTACCGGTACGTACTTCGAGTTTATCGAGGTCGCGCGTTACTGTTGTACGCTCTGCAGTTGAATTTTTGTAGCTCATGATCCTGTCTTTTTCTTTAATAAATCTGCCAATTTCGCAGCATTTTGTTGATACCCTTCCAACTCTTTACGATATGTACTCTGCGGGAAAAGGGATACAAAATTAGTATAAGATTTTAATGTTTGCTCAAAACGCTCCAGTTTTTTTGATTCGATCGAATTCATCGCCAGCAAGTAATCTGATTTGACGATCAAATACATAGCCCGCTCAATGTAACGGCTGTTCGGATACTCCTCCACCATGCTCGTAAGCGAAATGGATGCGGCCTTGTAGTTTTCAACCTTGAAATACAAATAGGCATTTTCAAAAGCCTTGGTTTCCAGCTTATTGTACATCTGATCCATAATAATATTGCAGGTATCCCGGCGACGCGATTCGGGGAAACGGTTCAGGAACAGCTGCAGTTCATTGATGGCATCGATGGTTTCGGTCTGATCAAGCGACCAATTGGGCGAATTCTTTACGTTACAGATGGCGCTCATGAACAGACACTCCTCGGCATATACACTGTTGGGATAGGTCTTGGAAAACATCTTGAAATAATAGGCCGCCAAATAAAACTCCTTTAGATAATAATGGCACCAAGCGTAGCTATAATACACGCGTTCAGCCTTTTCAGTACCCCGATAGACACCGCTTCCCACAAGATCTTCAAACAGCGGTAAGGCACGGTCGAAGTCCTTTTTCTCGAAATACTCATAGGCTTTGGTCAACTTCAATCCCGAATCGGAGCTCTTAAGGACCTTTCCGTATTCGGAACAAGCCGAAAGCAAAAGGATGCTAATGAGTCCGGTATACAGGGCGTGCTTCAATTTCATGGGGTGCAAATATAGGTAATAATGCCAAATTAAAAGTCCGGATAGCGGTTGGGGGATGCTGTTTCCCGGGCTGTTGATAATTTATTCTCCAGCTATTGCCATTAACGCAGCATCGTGGTAATTTTGTATTCCGGTTCGGAAAAAAATCCGTGCCCCCAACAGTATTAACCCTTAATCTCTATTGCTTTGGATATTTTTGAGAAGATCAAGCTCAACCGTGGTCCCCTTGGAAAACACTCGAAAGAGTCGCACGGTTATTTCACCTTTCCAAAACTGGAAGGTCCCAT
>JBKBUQ010000101.1:0-10802 GCA_046289975.1 Flavobacteriales bacterium
GAGCGTCGGCATTCGATTCCCTTCGGGGCTACTAAGCTTTCTTAAGAAAGCTTTTTTTATGCCTTACTATGTTTACAATTTAATGAAAGCCATTTCCTGGTTTCATGCATAAGTCTGATCAATAAAATAGAAATTGTCCCCTAAAGCAGATCCTCCTTTGTCGGATCGCTTCAGGGTAATGAAGCGAAAAAGGCCACAGTTTTCTGTGGCCTTTTTCTGCTTCATTAGTAGCGGGGACTGGATTCGAACCAATGACCTTCGGGTTATGAGCCCGACGAGCTACCTCTGCTCTACCCCGCATCGTTTTGCACTGCAAATATAGGAAATAGATTGATACCTTTGTAAAAAAATAGTCAATGGCCCATAAAGCAGGGTTTGTAAATATTATTGGAAGTCCAAATGTTGGGAAATCTACACTAATGAATGCATTGGTTGGGGAGAAAGTGTCTATTATCAATGCAAAGGCGCAAACAACCCGCCATCGGATTATGGGTATTGCTAGTGGTGAAGATTTCCAAATTGTTTATTCCGATACACCCGGTGTATTGAAGCCTGCATACAAACTTCAGGAAGGAATGATGAGCTTTGTTAATCAGGCATTTCAGGACGCAGATGTGTTCTTGTTTGTAACCGATATTCATGAAGACAAGCCACAGGTACCTGAAGTATTGGAGCGTTTGAAAAAACAATCGGTACCTGTTTTTGTGCTGGTAAATAAAATTGATCTTAGCGATCAGGAAAAAGTTGGTTCGCGATTAGACTATTGGAAAGAACAAGTTCCCAACGCAATGGTGTTCGGAGTTTCAGCATTGCATAAATACAATCTGGATATTCTATTTGATAAGATTCTCGAAAAGTTACCTGAAAGCCCTGCTTTTTTCGACAAAGAAGAATATACTGATAAATCACTTCGCTTTCTGGTTTCGGAAATTATCCGTGAGAAAATTTTGCGTCTTTATGATAAGGAAATCCCCTATTCATGCGAAGTAATTGTCGATTCCTTTAAAGAAGAACCTGAAATAACTCGGGTCTCTGCCGTAATTTACGTTTCACGCGACTCCCAAAAGGGGATTATCATAGGTCACCAGGGGAAAATGATTAAAAAACTCGGCACTTTAGCACGAAAAGAAATGGAAGAAATGCTTGAGAAAAAAGTATTTCTTGAACTCTTTGTGAAAGTGATGAAAAACTGGCGGGACGATGAACGCCATTTAAAAAACTTCGGATACACTAATTAATCGCATGTCAAACATCCTCGCCATAGTAGGTCGGCCCAATGTTGGGAAATCTACCTTATTTAACCGCCTCACTGAGAGCAGAGATGCCATCGTTGATCCAACAGAAGGTGTTACACGTGATCGCCATTATGGAAAATCATTTTGGAATGGCCATGAATTTTCAGTGATCGACACCGGTGGATATATTGTTGGAAGTGAAGATGTATTTGAAGAAGAAATTCGAAAGCAAGTTAAGCTTGCTATTGAAGAGGCAACTGTAATTCTATTTATGGTTGATGTAATGGCCGGTGTCACCGACATGGATCGTGAAGTTGCCAACCTTCTTCGCCGTTCGAAAAAAAGAGTATTGTTGGTTGCAAACAAAATTGACACTCCGGATAAAGCCCCTTTTGCAGCAGAATTCTACAGTTTTGGTCTCGGTGAAATCTGGAATATTTCTGCACAAAACGGATCCGGAACCGGTGAACTGCTTGATGAAGTCACAAAAGACTTCATCAACAAATCTGATGATGAGGAAGAGAAAACCCGAATGCCTCGATTTGCAATTGTAGGAAAACCTAATGTTGGAAAATCATCATTGTTAAATTCGTTGGTTGGTCAGGACAGAAACATTGTTACTTCCATTTCAGGAACTACCCGTGATTCTATTTTAACACGTTACAATGCTTTCGGATTCGAATTCGACCTTATTGATACTGCCGGAATTCGAAAGCGCGCAAAAGTTCACGAGGATATCGAATTTTATTCCGTATTACGATCAATACGCACTATTGAAGAATCGGATGTTTGTCTTTTTATGATAGATGCAAAAGAAGGCATTCAAAAACAAGACCTCCACATTTACTACATGATTGAAAGCAACAAAAAAGGAGTTGTTGTGCTGGTAAATAAGTGGGATCTTGTTGAAAAAGACACCAAAACACTTAAGGCCTACGAAGACAATCTGCGTCAGGCACTCGCGCCTTTTAATGATGTACCCATTCTGTTTATTTCTGCGTTAACTAAACAGCGCATACATAAGGCCCTTGAAGAGGCGATGCGTGTCTACCAAATACGAAGCAGTAAAATTCCAACATCACAGCTTAACGAAATTCTGCTGCCTATTCTTGAGCAAAGTCCTCCTCCATCGTATAAAAGCAAATACATCAGGATAAAATACGTAACACAGCTACCAACAGCTGTTCCAAGTTTTGCATTCTTTTGTAATCTGCCGCAATACATTAAGGATTCTTACAAGCGTTTTATTGAAAATCAATTGAGAAAACACTTCGACTTTAATGGTGTTCCAATCAGGATTTTCTTCCGAAAAAAATAATCAGCGGCTGGCAGCAAAAGCCATCAATCCCATACCGGTCAACATTGCGTCTTCATCTACATCAAAAGTTGCGGTGTGTACAGGCGAGATAATTCCTTTTGATTCGTTACGGGTCCCCAATCTGTAAAAGCAAGAAGGCAATACCTG
Organism: Flavobacteriales bacterium; assembly: GCA_046289975.1. GTDB lineage: Bacteria > Bacteroidota > Bacteroidia > Flavobacteriales_D > UBA2798 > UBA2798. The sequence goes on from JBKBUQ010000101.1 coordinate 2,701, forward strand.
AGAATACCAGGCAAAATCTTCGGCAGTCATTCGCAAATCAAGCTCAACCACATTATCAGCACCTAAATATTCACGTGCCGAATCAATCATCATTTGGGTGGTCGATTCATCGTTTACCAGGAAAGGATATCCCCTTTTAATCTCAAAATCTACAGAACCACCAAACTCAGTGGCAATTGAAGTTGCAATTTCACTCATTCGTTCATGAGCAATTTTTCTCCAAGATTCATTCATGGTTCTGAAAGTACCTTCAAGTTTTACCTCTGAAGGAATAACATTTGTTGCGCCTGCGCCTTCAATTTTTCCAAATGCCAAAACTGTTGGGGCAGGATGTTGAATTTCCGGATGCATGAATTCATTTTGCAATCGCAACAAAATTGATGCGGCAATCAATAAAGGATTCGTGTATTGAGAAGGTAAAGCTGCGTGTCCACCTCTACCTTTAACTGTCAAAAACAATTCGTCGGTAGATGCCATGTACATTCCCTTCCTAAAACCAACTTTACCTGCTTCCAATTCCGGAAAAACATGCTGACCAATAATAAATTCCGGCCGAGGATTTTCCAATGCGCCTTCATTGATCATTAATGAAGCCCCTCCGGGTAATTGCTCTTCACCAGGTTGGAAGATCATTCGGATGGTGCCTTTCCATTTGTGCCGAGTCTCCTGTAAAATCATTGCAGCACCTAACAAACAGGCAGTATGCACATCGTGACCACAGGCATGCATGACACCAGTATTGCACGACTTGTATACCGCCTCATTTTTCTCATGGATAGGCAAGGCATCCAAATCAGCACGAAAAGCTTTTAGGCTCGATTCCGGATCTTTTCCATAGATGTGGGCAATTATTCCGGTTCCGGCGATACCGGACTTGAATTCAATCTTTAGATCTTGTAGTATGGAACAAACATATTCTGATGTTGCATACTCCTGAAACGACAATTCAGGATGTGAATGCAAGTGCCGTCGAATAGCTATAACCTTTGAGAAATATTTTTCTGAAAGTTGTTTTATTTCTCCTGCAGAAATCATTTTTCCAAAAAAACTTTTAGCGCTGAAAAAATCATTTTTCCTGCAGAATACAACATGACTAATCCAAACACAAGTTTAATCACATGTACCGACTCTTTTAACGATTGAGAAGCCAAGCCACCAAGATATCCACCCAGGATAAATGCAATGGCAATAACAATAGCATAAGGCGTATTGATATCACCATTATTATAATAAACAAGAGCAGCACCAATTCCTATTGGAGGAAGCATAACAGCAACAGAAGTCCCAATTGCCATATGCTGACTAAGACCAAGAAAATAGATAAGTGCAGGTACAATTATTATTCCCCCGCCAACTCCAACAAATCCTCCAAGTAAACCGGCAGAAAATCCGATTAGTGATAAGGTTAGAATAGTTGAAGCATCCATTCGCATTAGAAATCAAGCGTGAGGGAGAAGTAACGAACAGGAGCTAAACGCAAACCATCATCAACACCCCATGCCCAATCAAAACGCAGGAAATAGCCGAATAATTTTGATCGCAATCCCCAACCATAACCGTAAATGATTGGCTCACGTTGATTTTTAATTGTGATGATAACCGGGTTTCCCTGACTGGAATATTGAATGGTGTTAAACGCATTGTCATCTGAATACGGATTGGGCCCTGTCCATGCGGAACCAACGTCAAAAAATCCTACAACCTGAAAGTTCTCCAAAAAGTCGGATTTCAATGGCTTCTCAGCAAAATATTTGATTAGCGGCATACGTAACTCCGAATTGATTACTCCCATATTGGAACCATTTCGTGCGTTCTGGAAAAACCCACGAACAGGAGTTGCAATAGTCTGGAATCCGTAATTCTGATTGGGAGCAACCTGAATAGTACGATCAAATCGTGGCGCTATCCAGTTATCTACACCTCCTAAATAATACAACAATCTTCTATCCCCGAAAGAAGCACTACCAGCAGCACGACCCGCGAAAATAAAATCACGATGAATTTTTTGGTAATACCTAAAATCAAATCCGGTTACAATGAAATTTGATTCTTCATTTATAATCTGCCTGTAATATTCAGTCCACACCTTAAATCGCATTCCATTGTACAAATTCAAACCTTTTGAAATAGTATTATCAAACACCAATTCAAGTTTACTTCCTACCATATGATCATGCACATTCTCTCGGTCCAAATTCACACGATCGGTTGCCAGCGTAACTATTCTATCGTTTCTGTAATTAACACTGCCTCTAAGGCTCAAAACTTCATTAAAAGGGTATTTGGCAATAAATTTTAAATCGTGAATATAGTTTTTGGTCACTCCCAAATCACGCGAATTATTATTAAATGTTTGACGATAGGCCACCCATTGTTTATCAATCTGCTTGGAATTATCCATGTAAGTCAGCATCATTTCATTGCTCCCTATATTACCTGCAAGTCTGAAGCCGCCTATGATTCTGTAATCCTCAAAAACATCCGTAATACCAATTTTCATAAGGACATTTATTCCGGGATTAAAATACCCTACACCCGGAATATAGCGTTGATAGGTTTGATTGAGATAATTGTTATCAAGCTGCGAAACAATTTGATCTGTTGCGAAATTTCTTCTGTATTGTGAAAACGGAGCAGGTTTAAATTCATCTTCGACCTTCTTCTTAACTTTTGCACTGTCCTTCTTTGTGTCGGTTTTTGTCTCTGCAATTTTAATAGTCTCTTTTTCGAACGAAGGTGATTCATCGCTGAAAATGTAATTATTGATGTCGATTAATCCGCTATCCAATTTTTCCCGTTGATCTGAAATCTGAACTTTAACCTGTTCCCGTTTTATAGAATCCGGATTATTGGTTTTAACTGCTCGCAACTGCGCTAACTTTTGCTGTATTCTGTATCGGGTATTCGGAAGACTACCATTATAACGAATATCGTTTTTTACACGTCCGGTATAAAACCGGTATCGTCCTTCATTTAACATCAGAATTGAATAGTTGCCCTTTTTTTCAACTATATCGTATTCCAGAATATTATTATTAAAGTTTGACAGTGGGGCTGTGCTGGTAAAATAACGGTAATGTACCACTGTATCAATGTAAGCTATTACGCTGTCATAAATTGCAGCAAATCGATTTACTACACCATTCTCATCACTCAAAAAAGTATAGTTGAGTGTATCCAACTGTGAAGGATAAGACTCATCTGCGTTTGGGGTATTTGTTATTCGCTTAAGTACCCTTCCCTTATCGCGGAGATTGTATACGAAAATATCTTTTTGGGCATCATAAGGTTTTACTTTTATGTCTTTTCGCAAAGTATCGCTTGTTCTATTGGAGGAAAAAATAATTCCGGCTCCACCGTGGACGAACTTCGGATGAAGATCATCGTAAATATCATCAGTAATCTGATCAAGCGCATTTGCAGTTGGCCTGTAGATGTATAAATCGGTCTGCCCATTTGATACGGCAGAGAATACTAATGTTTTTCCGTCATCACTATAATCAAAACTTAAAACCTTATCTACTTTTCCAAGCGTTTTACGGGTAGTTGATCCGTCTTCAAGCGAATAAAGACAGAACAAAACCTCACCTTTCTTTTCAACTACATAAGCCAAACCTTGTCCGGTAGGATGCCAGCCAAGTACAGGATACGAATAATCGTTAATTCTGTTTAGTTTCTGTTCGCCTTTACAAAGTCGTTTTTTCGAATTGGTTTCCAAATCCTGAATCCAAACCTTATACTGCCCCATTTGATTTGTAACAAAAGCAGCATGCTTTCCATTCGGACTAACCCTGAATTGCTGGTAGACAATATTCTTTTTTGTTTTAATTGGCAATTCTTCCAGTGTCGGCGTTTGAAGAACTTTTGCGTCATCAGCAAATTTCATTTTATAATAGGCTACATAATCGGCCGATAATTTCCGTAATCCTGAACCAATAACGAAGACAAACCCACTTTCAACATTTCGCGAAATACGTGTCATGTATAGAATATTGGGGATTACGGCCTGACCGTAAACCTCAACAATGTAATTCCACATCGCATGTCCTGCATACTGCGCATGCACACCTTCAAGACGGTAAAATCTGTCGTAACGACCGCTCATTACTCCGTCCTTAACAAATCCCTCTGTTTCCACACTCCATGGCTCAGAAACATAGGAGACAAAACCTTGCAGGTACCACTCAGGCAACGTTAAGAGCGCAGAATTCTTCAGGACATCTCTCCAATTTGCACCATACATCATTTGGTTGATGAGTACAGTAGCTAATCCAGCACGAATCTGTCGGTCGAGTTTACGGTGGTCGCCCTCATAAAAAAGAAAAACCTTGTTACCAACCATTCTTGTAACCCCGCCAATATTGTACGTCTCATCGCCTGTTATTCCAACATTACTCTGACGGAATTGTGATTGTGAATTGTAGATAATGAATTCAAGCTTATCCGAGATGTAAAAATCAAACATCTTCTCAATTTCCTGTAACTGACGGTGGGCGGACTGTGCCACATATTCTGCGTGGATCTTTCCTCCCATAGAATAATAAACCTTAAACCGCTCATAATTCTGGGACATCCAGGTAAAGCCATTGTATTGAACTCTATTTTTCCCGAATTGCATGTGCGAACCGTTATAGAACTGCGCATTTGCCTTGTTGCAAAAGGCGTAAACGGTTAGAATGATTACAATAAAGCGCAGAAAACGATTCATAGGCGAAAATGCATTGTAAATATAACTAATCAGAATCAATCTTAGTATTTTTACAGTCTAAGAAGAACAAATGAGTACTGTCAAGGTTTTTACTTTTAACCCATTTCAGGAAAACACTTATGTGGTAGCTGATCCCTCAGGTCAATGTGTTATCATCGATCCGGGCTGTTTCGATCCCTCAGAAAAGCGTGAATTGGCTGATTACATCAGTTCAAATAATCTGAAACCGGTTAAACTTTTGAATACTCATGCCCACATTGATCATGTTTTAGGAAACCGTTTTGTGGCTGAAAAATGGGGGTTGGGACTGGAACTCCACCGTGAAGATTTGGTCACCTTGCATTCTCTACCCAATTATGCACATATTTTCGGGGTTGGAACAATTGAGGAGTCTCCGGAACCTGCTAACTTTTTGGAAGAAGGAGATAATATTCAATTTGGGACCACTGTTTTCGATATAGTGTTTGTTCCGGGACACTCACCGGGGCACATCGCTTTCATCAACAGAGCAGAAGAATACCTGATTTCTGGTGATGTTCTTTTTTCCGGAAGTATTGGAAGAACCGATCTTCCTGGCGGATCAATGAAAGTTTTAATGGAAAGCATTCAAAAAAAGATACTTCCATTGGGCGATAACTATAAAGTGTATTCCGGACACGGTCCTTTGACAACCATTGGTCGCGAAAAAAGAGAAAACTATTTCCTTCAACCCGGAATTGCAGAAAGCCTGGTTTGATGTAAGAACACATTATACCAACCCTGCCATTTACCCTTATCGTTTAAGGTTTCGTTATGCCAAAGAAAGACCAATTCACCTCCGAAATGGCTTACCTCAACCCATAGACGCTCCGATAATTGGGTTGCGGCGTCCGGTGACAAACCCATATATTCGCAGAGGGTGCCATCCATAGCAGCCAATGGTATTATCTCCAGCGAAGAAATCCGCTCCTGCTCCAAATCATAAAAATTAAACGGAAAACAGGTACCTGCCCGAAAACCTGCATGGGATGCATGTCCCATACTGTGATCTTCAAGAATACCTGCATTTTCAAGACAGCGGTACGACTCCGGAAGAGAAAATTTTAAATAATGGAATCGTGAATACCTAACTGGATCTTCAATTATGGATTGCAACCTGGCCACCTCTTTGTGGAATAGAGCCGAATCCTGATGCGAAGCGTAAGAAGGGTGGATTCCCACCGGTATCTGTTGTTCAATTTCCTTAATCAACTTAACCAATTGCGGATGATCGAAATTGATGTTACGGTCAAATTGCGCACGATTGCCCAATAAAAAAAAAACAACGGTACAATTGTTCAGGATTTTTCAATTGCGGAATCCAGCGGGAATAAGTATCGTAAGGATCTTCAGTCTTTCCACTTATCACTTTCCTGCGTAATTTAATTGTGGTGAAATCACCTTTAAGTAAATCTCTAAATGCTGATCCTGCTCTTACGAAAATCGATTTGTTTTTGAATGCCCAGGCATTATCAATATCAAACGTCATCCAAATTCGGGCAGTTTTTTTCCCGGGATTCCACTCCGGAAAATATTTTTTTACTTTTTCGGAAAGCAATTTCAATTGATATTCTACAACCGGCTTCTCAAGCACGTTGGCACGAAACAAAACAGAACATTCGGCCGGGAATCTACCGTGTTTATCTTTCTTATCACAAGCGTATTCTTCGTATCGACTCAATAAAAAGAAAACGGAAGAAAAAACATCGAATGAAATATCACCATCTTCCAAAGGAAAAAAACAAGGGATTTCATCAATCAGTATAAAGGGAAATTCAACGTTTTTGACTCCGTTCTCATTTAGTAATCCGGATGGGAGAATTGAAAATACACTCGCCAAATCTGTTCTTGAAGAATAATTTATTTTAACGCCCTGGTACTTTATAAAAGAATCCAAATCATCAGTTACATCCATTTCACACAACCATCGGCGACTAATTTCACGCAAAGTAAATTGCAAACGCGGACCAATATGTTGAGTGAAAACTAAGATCATTTCAGCAACCCAATAATTGTTTCTGCAATAAAAACCGCTGCATTACCATCGCCATAAAAACCCGGTGCTTCACTTAAATCTTTATCGATCAAATGCTCATAACCCTCAATGATTCGTTTAGTGTCCGCATCAGCAAGAACCGCAGCTCCGGCTGTAATCAATTCAACCCATTCCGTTTCGGGACGCAAAATGACACATGGCTTACCAAAGTAATAAGCTTCCTTCTGTACACCACCCGAATCGGTTAGTATTATTGATGCACCCTTTTCAAGCGCAATCATTTGAAGAAAAGAAGCCGGCTCAATGATGTGGATATTTGGTGAAGCATTCACCTTATCAAACAAAGTATCGCCTTTTGATTGTCGGATTCTTGCTTTTGTACGGGGATGCAATGGGAGTATAATTGGCGTTGCTTTTTCTTCTGCAATATGAAGTAATGCCGTAAATATGGATTTCAGTCGCTCTGCCTGATCGGTGTTATTATCGCGGTGAATAGTAGCAAGTACAAAATTGCCGGATGTACAACCCAAATCACGAAAAACACTTTCGTGATGTATTGCTTTCGATGCAAAAAACAGACTATTGTCATACATCACATCCCCACAATGAAATACACCGGGATTATCGGCTGAATAAGGTGGTTTTGAGCCCGGGTTAAATCCTTCTTTTACTAAATTCCCCAAGCCGGTTTGAGTAGGAGTAAATAATAATGAAGAAACGTGATCGGTAAGTATTCTATTGATTTCTTCTGGCATTGATTTATTGAACGATCTTAATCCGGCTTCAATGTGTACCACCGGAATCCGCAATTTAGATGCAGCAAGTGCTCCGGCAACTGTTGAGTTAGTGTCACCATAAACAACGAGAGCATCAATTGCTTCTTGCAATAAAACCATCTCGATTCCTTCCAGCATTTTTGCAGTTTGCTGCCCATGTGATCCTGAGCCAACACTTAACTGAAAATCCGGTTGAGGAATGCCAAGTTCACGAAAAAAAACGGCAGACATACTATCGTCGTAATGCTGACCGGTGTGCAGGATTTTCTCCTGTAAAACATCAGAAAACTGATAACGGACAACCCTACTTAGAGCTGCTGCTTTAATGATTTGCGGTCGGGCACCAACAATGGTAAGAATCTTTTTCATTACCCTAAAAGTACGAACCTGGAGGGTATTTCATATACTACAATTTAAATCAGGCCATCATCCGCAAAACTATAGAAAGCGTTGTTACATACTATGAGATGGTCAAGCACATTTATATCAAGTAATTTACCGCCATCCTTAAGTTTTTTCGTGAGGGAAATATCTTCATTACTGGGTCTTAGATTGCCGGAAGGGTGATTATGCACCATCATTATTTCATCTGCACCCATCGCCC
>JBKBUQ010000102.1:0-10617 GCA_046289975.1 Flavobacteriales bacterium
CATATGGGTCATGGTTCCGGCCATTAGGAGAGGCTCATGATTGTTATTGACCTTTAAAACATTGCTTTGCTGGTGCAGCATTCTGGGTTTTCCGTCGGGAAGAATAATGCGGTAGTTAAGACAGAATTTATGCTGGTGCAATTCTTCGCCTTTTAGTGACTTCACCATCCTCAGTAATTCGGGGAAAAGTTTTTCGTTGATTACCGCTAAATCAGAATGATCAAAACGCTTTAAGAAATTGGAAGGGCCTTCTTCTTTTACAAGTTCAGCAGAGTATCCCTGTACGGCTTTTGAATTGGGGCTGATGTAAGGATAAGTGTTGCTGCTGTAATCAATAAAAAACAATACACTTTCCATTTGATGGAAAATGGGCAAAAACAAATCCGGTACTTTAATCAGTGGTTCAATTAATTCACGGTGTTCCTCGCTCATGGAACTCTTTGCAGATTCCATATAACTCAGGTAATTTAGGCTGGCCTTGTCCATGATGTTGTTTTAAATTGTATTAAACCGGTATGCCAGCAGCTGAGCTGCCCTCCATTCGCCAATGGTGAACTAAATATAAGAGAATGAATAATATAAGCAAGTAAGGGAAATACTCTATTTCGGTAAACGAATATATTTTCCCGATAAAACGAAAAAATATCGGTATAAATACGCTAAAAAAGAATTGATAGACACACGAAACTTTTCTGAATCGGTTTAATTTTTTTGTTTTTTATACAGGAGTTGCCAGTATTTGTTCAATCTTATTCAAGGCTTCACGAATTGAATTTACTGAGGGAAAACTTAATTGAAGCCTGCCATTTTTCTCTTCCATTTTTACATCGCGGTGGTGTTGAATGTATTTCAATACTTTCGAAAAGCGCTCTGATTGATAGAATGGCGAATCTTCTTTTGCCACAAAATATCCAACAAGCTTGTTAAATTTTAGCAGTAATTTCTCGAATCCCATTTCTTTGGCTTTCCATCGTAAGCGAATGGTCTCCAATAATTCTTCACTCTGCGTTGGTATCGGACCAAACCTGTCGCTTAGCATTGTCCGGTATTTTTTAAGCTCTTCTTCGTTTTTCAGGTCATCGAGTTCCCTGTATAGGATGAGTCGCTCATTTACATTGTTCACATAACTATCCGGTAACAAAATTTCGAGATCTGTTTCTATAGTGCATTCGTGAACAAATTCCAAAGGTTCATTGCCTTCGTTTTGATAGAGCTCTTTGAATTCATTCTCTTTCAATTCCTGAATGGCTTCGTCAAGAATTTTCTGATAGGTTTCGTAACCAATATCCGAAATGAATCCGCTTTGTTCGCCACCTAATAAATTTCCTGCTCCACGAATATCAAGATCTCTCATTGCTATACTGAATCCACTGCCCAGTTCAGAAAATTGCTCAATCGCCTGCAAACGTTTTCGCGCTTCCTGACTCAGTGTATGCATGGGTTGAGTTAATAATGTGCAAAATGCCCGCTTGTTGCTTCGTCCCACTCTTCCTCTTAACTGATGCAAATCGCTCAGCCCGAAATGCTGTGCATCATTAATGATAATCGTATTGGCATTCGGAATGTCAATTCCACTTTCAATGATTGCAGTTGCTATCAGTACATCATATTCTCCTTCTATAAAATCGACCATTACCTCTTCCAACTTGTCTCCATCCATCTGTCCATGTCCAACACAAATACGTGCATCCGGACAAATGCGCTGGATCAATCCTGCAATATCCATGATGTTTTGTACACGATTGTGAATGAAAAAAACCTGACCACCTCTCGAAATTTCATAGGTGATCCTGTCGCGAATCACTTCTTCATTGAAAGTGCTGATGTCTGTTTGAACCGGATGCCTGTTGGGTGGAGGTGTATTGATAATGCTGAGATCGCGCGCGCCCATCAAGGAGAATTGCAATGTTCGCGGGATTGGTGTAGCTGTGAGTGTAAGGGTGTCTACATTCTCACGCATTAATTTCAATTTATCTTTTACGCCAACGCCAAATTTTTGCTCTTCATCAATGATCAGTAATCCGAGATCTTTAAATTTCACATCTTTCCCAACTATTGCATGGGTGCCAATTAAAATATCGACTTCGCCTCTTGCCAGTTTCTCCATCGTTTCTTTTCGCTGTTTGGCTGATTTAAAACGATTGACGTAATCAACCTTACAGGGGAAATCCTTAAAGCGATCTCTGAAATTTTTAAAATGTTGTAAGGCTAGTAAAGTTGTAGGACACAAAACGGCAACCTGTTTCGAATCGTTTACCGCTTTGAATGCAGCGCGCATGGCTATTTCTGTTTTTCCAAAGCCAACATCACCACACACAAGTCGATCCATAGGATAGGTTTGTTCCATATCCTGTTTTACAGCTTGTGTTGCCTTTAATTGATCCGGAGTATCTTCATAGATAAATGAAGCTTCCAATTCTGTTTGCAAATAGTTATCTGGCGAATAGGCAAAGCCAGGTGCAGATTTTCTTTTTGCATAAAGCTGAATCAGGTCGTATGCAATTTCCTTTACCTTTTTCTTTGTTTTTTGTTTGAGGGTTTGCCAAGTGTTAGAGCCCAATTTGTTCAAGGTGGGTTCAGTGCCTTCCTTGCCGGTATATTTTGATATACGGTGGAGCGAATGAATACTCACATAAAGTACATCCCCTCCTTTGTAGATGAGTCGAATGGCTTCTTGGTGTTTGCCGTGCACTTCAATTTTTTCCAGACCGGAATATTGCCCGATCCCATGGTCGATATGCGTAACAAAATCCCCTTTTTGCAAACTCAAGAGATCTTTAAGGGTTAATGCTTCACGGGTTTTGTTGAATCCTTCCTTTAAACGGAAACGGTGATAACGCTCAAACACCTGGTGATCGGTATAGATGGCCAGTTTGTTGTTGTGATCAATAAAACCTTGGCTGATAGGCATCTTGATCGGAGATAACTTCACCTCTTTTTGCTTGTCTTCAAAAATGGAATACAATCGTTCAACCTGACGCGTCTGCTCGGCCAGAATGATGTTTCTGTAACCTTTGGCTGTATTTTCAGACAGATTTTTTGCCAGCAGATCAAAATTCTTATTGAATGCGGGTTGTGGTGATAATTCAAAAATTATTTCGTTCCCATTTGCCGTTTCTCCTACTTTTCCGAGTGTTATAACACTGAATTTTTGAAGATGATCAGTCAGATCGCTTCCGCTCACATACAGTTCTTCGGGTGAAAGATGGTTAAGTGGACTGTTTAGTTCTTCAAATGCTTTTTGTGCCCGTTTAGTTGCTTTGTTCATTTGATCCACCACCAATTCTTTTCCACTTATCCAGATAATCGTGCCGTATGGAATGTGATCAAGAAACGATTCGCGACTTTCCCTTAAAATTTTATCCTGGATGTTTGGAATGATGTTGATCCTGTTTAAGGTTTGCTTCGAAAGCTGCGTGATCGTATCAAAACTTCTGATCGATTCTACTTCGTCACCGAAAAATTCAACGCGGTAGGGATCTTCATTCGAAAAAGAGAAAATATCAATAATTCCACCCCGGATGGAAAACTGACCAGGTTGATAAACAAAATCGACTTTTTCAAAATCGAAATCAAGCAATACCTCATCAATGAAATCAATGGAATAGGTTTTGCCTGAAAGTAATTCGAGTGTGTTTTTTTCGAGGTGACTTCGCGTTACTACTTTTTCCGAAATTCCTTCGGCTGTAGTTACAATAATAGTCGATCCCGAATTTTTACCAAGTTTGCTCAGCACTTCTGCACGCATCAACACGTTGGCATTATCAGTTTCTTCCGTTTTGTAGGGTTGCCGACTCGAACCCGGGAAATACAAAACATTTTCCGTTGAGCCTAAAAGCGACTCCATGTCATTTAAAAAGTAAATGGCATGTTCCTTTTCTTCAAAAATAAAAAGATGTGTTCCGCCGGTATTTTCAAAAGTTCCAAATGCAAAGAATGCTTCAGAGGAACCAATTAGTCCTGATAATTTGTAATTGCATTTAGATGAAGTTAATCCGCGTGCAATGTCTTTGCAGCGTGAATCATCTTTGTAAAGTTGTCGTATTTCGTCAATATGCATAGCGCTACTTCCGGCAGTGCTTTTTGAAAAATTGATTTGCAGCGTTCTTTACTTCAAAAAGGATTCTGCTTTTTCTACCATGTTTTTTGATCCGACAAAAAACGGTACTCTTTGATGAAGTTTTGTGGGGACGATATCCAGAATCCGATCTTTTCCCGTCGATGCTTTTCCTCCGGCCTGTTCTGCAATTAGTGCAAGTGGATTGCATTCGTACAACAAACGCAATTTACCTTCGGGTGATTTCAGTGTTCCCGGGTAGATGTAAATTCCGCCCTTGAGCAGGTTACGGTGGAAATCGGCGACTAATGAGCCGATATAGCGACCGGAATACGGGCGTGAAGTGGATTTGTCGTCTTCCTGACAATAGCGAATATAATTTTTTACTCCTTCTTCCATTTGTCCGAAATTCCCTTCGTTAACCGAATAGATTTTTCCGTCTTCCGGAATACGAATGTTGGGATGGGATAAACAAAACGTTCCGATACCGGGGTCAAGCGTAAAACCGTTAACGCCGTTTCCGGTAGTATAAACAAGCATGGTGGAGGATCCGTAAATGACATATCCTGCTGCAACTTGTTTTTTTCCTTCCTGTAAAAAATCTTCAGGACCAACAGGTTTGTTTTCATCGAGTCGGCGGTAAATGGAAAAAATTGTTCCAATGGAAACATTTACGTCGATATTTGAGCTTCCGTCGAGCGGATCGAACAATACGATGTATTTGCCTTTTCGCGACAGGTCATTGTCGAAGATTACATAATCATCGTTTTCTTCAGAAGCAATGGCACAAACTTCTCCTCGTGCTTTTAGGGCATAGATCATCTGGTTGTCGGCGTAAACATCCAGTTTCTGCTGGGCTTCGCCCTGAATATTTTCTGTACCGGCCGAACCGAGAATATCACTGGTTAATCCTGCGCGGTTCACCTCCCGGTTGATGATTTTGGAGGCCAGACGAATAGAACTGAGTAATCGGGTTAATTCACCACTGGCAAAGGGGAAATCGGACTGTTTCTCAATGATGAATTCACCTAAGGTCTTGATCTTGGTCATGCTGCTTTGAAATAGGAATGCGAATATCGGAGATTTTGGGCATAAAGTCAGGTCAAATAGGGCAAGCATAACGATATTTTTACGCAAGGAGGGCTACAACTTTCTATTTTTGCGGCATGAATACACTTATTCGACAGGGAACACCCGCTGATCTCCCAAGGGCTTTGGAGCTTGTTAAGGAATTGGCAGAATACGAGAAAGCTCCTTTGGAAGTGGAAAATACAGTTGAGGAAATGCTCAAGGATGGTTTTGGTACACATCCTGTATTTTACCTGCTCGTTGCGGAGCTTAACGGAACTATTGAGGGGATTGCCATTTGGTATTACAAGTATTCTACATGGAAGGGAAAGTGTATTTTTCTGGAAGATATTGTTGTAACTGAAAAGGCAAGAGGAAAGGGAATCGGATCTTCTTTGTTTGAAGCGGTAATGCTTAAGGCAAAAGACGAGAATGTGAGAAGGATGGAATGGCAAGTGCTTGACTGGAATGAGCCCGCTATTCGTTTTTACAAAAAATACAACGCAAACCTCGATCCCGAATGGCTGAACGGAAAGTTGGTTTTCGATCAGTTGCAGCATTTTGATTTCAACAACTAACACAATAAGATTCATGAAAGTTTTCAAGTTTGGTGGCGCAAGTGTAAGGGATGCAGCAGGAATCCGGAATGTTGCAAAAATTTTAAGGCTTTTCTCCAATGAGAATTTAGCTGTTGTGGTTTCTGCAATGGGGAAAACCACTAATGCCCTTGAAGATTTGACGCGCGCTTATGCCAAGGGAAAAGGGGATAAAGAAGCAATACTTTCAAAGATCCATGAGGACCACATCAAAGAAATGGACGATCTCTTTGCGAACGACCGCAATCATCCCGTTTACGCTGCAGTTGCAGAAGTGTTCTCCGGAATACAAAAGCGATTTGATGTAACGGCATCGGCAAACTATGATCTGGTTTATGATCAGATTGTATCTCAGGGTGAGTTTATTTCCTCTGTTATCGTTAGCCATTACATGAATGCTCAGGGAATAGAAAATACCTGGTACGATGCACGCACCATTATCCGAACAGATAGCACTTTTCGGGAAGGAAAAGTTGATTGGGATGCAAGTCAGAAATTGGCCAATCAACATCTTATTCCTTTTTATATTGGATCTGTTGGACGAAGAATTGCAATTACACAGGGATTTATCGGTAGCACCAGTATTGGATTAACTACAACACTCGGGCGTGAAGGCTCGGATTATACAGCTGCCATACTTGCCTACTTACTCGATGCGAAAGATGTAACAATATGGAAGGATGTTGCAGGAGTTATGAATGCTGATCCGAGGAAATACGATAAGGCAGTAAAATTCGACAGGATCTCTTTTCGGGAGGCGATAGAGTTGAGTTATTACGGTGCGAGTGTTATTCACCCCAAAACAATTAAGCCACTTCAAAACAAAGGAATTCCTCTTTATGTAAAATCGTTTCTGCAGCCGGAGGAAAAAGGGACTATCATACAGGCTTCAGAAGAGTATGATCATCTGATACCATCGTTTATTTTCAAATCGAATCAGGTTTTAATCTCTGTTTTGCCCCGCGATTTTTCTTTTATTATTGAGGAAAATTTGCGTGAGATTTTTGATGTGTTTGCATCGCTGGGAGTACGCGTTCATCTGATGCAGAATTCAGCTTTGAGTTTTTCAGTTTGTATCGATCACAATGAAGATAAATTCCCGGATCTGCTTAAACGTTTACAGGAAAACTATAAGGTAAAATACAACGAAAATGTTGAATTGATTACCATTCGGCATTATGATCAGGCCACTATCGACATGCTCACCAATGCAAAGGAAATCCTCGTTGAGCAAAAGAGCAGGCACACTGCGCGCTTTATAGTGCGCCCCAAGCTGTAAAAATTATAAGGAGTGTTGCACATCTACACTCCATGCTTCTGCCTTGTTGGTGAACCAGGGCTTTACCGTTCCCCAAACCTGCGAAAATAACTCTGATTGCCGGTAGTTTTCAAGGTCTTCTACCTTATCCCAATCGCTGTAGGTGAAAAATATACATGGATTTGTTTTATCGTGCAGCAAGCGCAATCCTTTACATCCGGGCTGATTGCGAATGGCGTTTTTATTTTTTTCAAAGAGTCGTTCAAAATCTTCAATCTTGTCTTCTCTAAACGATAATTTCACAATTCTTACAAACATGATAGATGTCATTTTGGGGCAAAATAAGAAAATTGCTATCTTAACCTAAAATTTCAAGCATATGGACGCTAAACAGCATCTCTACTACGGACTTGGTTTAATTGCTTATGCCGTTGCAGGTATCGACGGAAAAGTACAGCGCGAGGAGCGGGAAACCATTCAGCGATTACTTTCGGAGGGAATCAAAAAAGTGGATGTTGATTACGATGTAGCGGATATTATTTTTCAGATTGTCGAAAAGGAAAAGGCAGATTTCGAAACAGCATACAATTGGGGAATCGATGCATTTAAACTTGGATCTCATCATCTTACTCCAGGTATGAAATGGGTTTTCCTTGATATTTTACAATCTGTTTCCGATGCATTTCCCGATGCTGCGATGGTCGAGGGCGAGCTTATTGCACGCTTTGCACGCGATCTTCGTGCTATTGGTTCCTAAGGGGTTTTTGAAAACATCCTACGAATTGCATTGTAAGGCACGAATCTATTCTTGCTATCTTTAGGCCATGTTCGCTATTGTCGATATCGAAACTACCGGCGGTAGTCCACAACAATCACGTATTACGGAAATTGCTGTGTACTTAACAGATGGCGTAAGGCAGTTGGACGCTTATGAAACTCTTGTAAATCCTGAACAACCTATTCCTCCGTTTATTACCAAGCTCACCGGAATATCGGATGAGATGGTAGCATCCGCTCCACGTTTCCAGGATGTATCCTCTCAACTTGCACGAATTACGAAAGATGCAGTATTTGTTGCTCACAATGTTGCATTTGATTATGGAATGATTCGCCACGAATACAGCGAATTGGGAATGGATTTTCACCGTAGCCTGTTATGTACTGTAAAATCGAGCCGACGTTTATTACCCGGATATCCATCCTATTCACTTGGAAATTTATGCAAAGAAGTAGGCATTTCCATTGAACAACGTCACCGGGCCAGCGGAGATGCATTGGCAACGATGCATTTATTTCACATGTTGTTTGAAGGGCATCGCGAAGATTTATTGCAGTTGGTTGAAGAAGGCACGCTGCGTTTTACAGGTGATCCCTTGCACGATTCTATTCTCCGCGAGTTACCCGAGCAAACAGGAATCTACTATTTGCACGATGCCAATAACGAAGTGATTCACGTTGGTTCAGGAACCAATATTCGCCGAAAAGTTTTGCATCATCTTATCAAAGCTTATTCGCGAAAATCATTTGAATTGAAAAACTCCATTGCGAGTGTCACCTTCGAAGTAACAGGTAGCGATTTATTGGCTCAGATTGTTGAAATGGCCGAAATAAAGCGGATACGTCCTATTTTTAATCGCCGGGCCAAACCTCTCTCGTACAAAAAGCAGTTTCTTAATAACCCGCTTCATTACATTATTGATAAAGGGCCTGATCGGTATACGCGATCTGTTATTCGCATTACGGATGAACAAGTAGGTTGGGGTAGTTTACCTGCAGCGCAACCTATACATTCAACTGAAGAATTGGATCAGTTCATTCGTTACGCCGGAATAGGAAGTGAATTCAGAACCCTCATTGAAGCCTATCTCGCAAAGGCAAGGGTGGAAAAAATCTTTTAAAAAAATCTTTATAGTGTAAATGAATTGAAATGGTCGTCGCCTTTACGGGCACTGTTGTGGTTTTTCGAATACATTTCTCCTTCACCCTTTGCCAAGGCAAACATGCCCAACACCACCACAAAAATCACCATCAATATTACCAGATAAATCATACTCGTCGACAAATTTTAATTGTTCATGGCAAAAATAGTGTCTTTTATCGTGCAAGGCAAGTATTTATCGTGAAAAATGGATATTCGGTCGAAATTATTTGATTACTGGTCGAATATTTTAATCGGTTTAGCCGTCCTTTTATTTTTAAATATCTGGATTTCAATGGTTTACAAGAGTGTTTAGAAATGCATAAATTCGCTGCCAGAAAAAGAAAGTGTGAAGCGCAGGCTGAAATCAATGGTAAAGGGGATTTTAAAATTCATCCCAATTCGTTTTTCGCGGAATCAGCGATACGATGCCCAGACATTGGAGATCATGCGCAGGGTGTTGAAGCCGGGTTCGGTTTGTGTGGATGTGGGAGCTCATGAAGGTGAGATTTTGCGTGAGATGATTAAATGCGCTCCGGGTGGAAAATACTTTTGTTTCGAACCAATTCCCAATCTTTACGAAAAAGTAAAAAGAACTTTCCCGGAAGCAAAGGTTTTTGATTGTGCACTATCCGATCATAAAGGTTCGGCAAGTTTTCAATACGTAGTAAGCAATCCAGCCTACTCCGGATTGAAGCGACGGGAATACAAGGGAAAAGAAGAAATTAAAGAGATCGAAGTTAAAACAGAATTGCTGGATGATTTGCTGCCTTTATCAGAAAAGATTCATTTAATAAAAATTGATGTTGAAGGCGGAGAATTGGGCGTTTTACGAGGAGCAGAAAAGTTAATCCGCAAATGGAAACCGGTAGTGATTTTTGAACATGGAAAAGGTGCATCCGAATTTTATGGAACAGGCCCTGATCATATTTTTAGTTTTTTTCAGGAGGCAGGAATGAAAATTTCGATACTCAACAGTTACCTGAAAAATGCAGAAGCATTAACCGGAGAAGAATTTAAACGGCAATTTGAACAGGGAATAAACTATTATTTTATCGCACACCCCTAATTATCCGGCGAGTGATTCGCTCCCCACTGTTTTCATTGATAATTTCTAAAAAATAAATTCCGTTAGCGGATAGTTCCGGTTCAATCGTTCCGTTGCTTCCATAAAGTGTTTCTTCAGCAATCAGTTTTCCTGAAATATCAAACAATCGAATCTTGTTTCGCCCTTCTCTACCGTACCACGAAATACTGATCGGTCCGTTAAAAGGGTTGGGATATACTTCAAGAGAATTTGTTGTTGCCACTTCATCAACTGATGAAATGTCGAATTCCGTAACGAGTAATGGTGTAACAAACATGGTAGGACCTGCTTTTACGATATACACATTGGTAAAGCCGGGACCATTTTCAGTTTGACCGACAACTACATATCCGCTATCTGAAGTTTCCTTTACTGCCCAGGCTTCGTCTCTATCGGGTGTGCCTATCGTTTGTCCGCCTGTCCAAAAGCAACCGTTGTGCGGATAGTAACAGATCATATCACCAAATCCGCTGCCGTACGACAAAGTCATTCCTGCAACTATGCCATAACCATTCCACCTTTCACAAACATCATGTGTTGTTTCTTCGGCCGGACCACCATACAAAAAATGGCAAATCAACATTCCCTGATCGTCGGTTCGAAAATAATACTGATCGGAATTGAGTGTGCTGT
>JBKBUQ010000103.1:0-4649 GCA_046289975.1 Flavobacteriales bacterium
ATCAGCAATCATGCTACGTCGAAGCGAGTTGGCCACACTTGTGTCGACATCGTTGAGGGAGAATCTGGCCAGGTCGTCTTTGAGCTCAACAATTTCAACAAGATCGTTATCCGGATTGATTCCTACCGTTTGCAATCCGGCATTGTTCATTGGATCGCGGTAATCGTTGTTGAATTCATAACGATGGCGGTGACGTTCAGAAATATCTGATTTTCCGTAAGCCTGGAATGTATGTGAAGATTCAGCGACCTTACAGGGATAAGCACCTAATCGCATTGTTCCTCCTTTGGAGGTGATTCCTTTTTGCGATTCCATTAATGCGATAACCGGATTTTTTGTAGTCGGTTCAATCTCCATGGTGTGTGCATCTTTATGACCGAGTACATTTCTGGCGAATTCAATCACAGCGCACTGCATTCCTAAACAAATTCCGAAAAATGGAATTTTGTTTTCACGCGCATAACGTATCGCAGCAATTTTTCCTTCGATTCCCCTCGAGCCAAATCCCGGTGCGACTAAAATTCCGCGTAGTCCGTCGAGTTTTTCTGCAGTATTTTCGTCTGTAAGCGATTCGGAATGCAACCAGACCAGCTCCACTTTACAATCGTTTGCAGCACCTGCATGGATGAAGGATTCAACGATTGATTTATAACTGTCTTTTAATTCAATGTATTTACCAACCAAACCAATTCGCACTTTACGGGTAGGATTTTTCAGATGGTAGAGAAAATCATTCCAATGTGTAAGATCCGGGTCTGTTCGTGCCGGCATATTCAGTTTTGAAAGCACCACCAGATCCAATTCCTCATCCTTCATGAGTAAGGGAACTTCATAAATAGTAGATGCATCGATGGATTCGATAACTGCATTTTTGCTGACGTTACAGAATTTCGCAACTTTTTCCTTTATCTCTTTGTTGAGATGATGTTCGGTACGGCAAACCAAAACATCCGGCTGAATTCCGAGTTCGAGCAATTGTTTGACTGAATTCTGGGTTGGTTTGGTTTTCAATTCACCGGATGCTGCCAGATAAGGAATTAGCGTAAGGTGAATAACAATACAATCGCCACCCATTTCCCATTTCAGCTGACGTACAGCTTCGACGTAAGGAAGCGATTCGATATCTCCCACTGTTCCGCCGATTTCGGTAATGACAAACTCAAACTTTCCGGAGTTGCCCAGAATCTTGATCCTGTTCTTGATTTCATCAGTAATATGAGGAATGATCTGCACCGTCTTTCCGAGGAATTCCCCCTTACGTTCCTTCTCGATTACATTAAGGTAGATGCGTCCCGTTGTAACGTTGTTGGCCTGACTTGTCGGAACATTCAGAAATCGTTCGTAGTGTCCTAGGTCAAGATCGGTTTCGGCACCATCTTCCGTTACGAAACACTCACCGTGTTCATAAGGATTTAATGTTCCGGGATCCACATTGATGTAAGGATCGAGTTTTTGAATGGTAACGGAGTAACCTCTTGCCTGAAGAAGTTTAGCCAGAGAGGCTGAAATGATACCCTTCCCTAAAGAAGAAGCAACACCCCCGGTTACGAAAATGTACTTAGCAGATTGCGACATGTTTTTGGATGTAACTACGGGGTTCAAAGTTAAGGGAAAAAGCCCCCCCAAATGCCTGAAAACAAAAAAAAGGCGGATAATTCCGCCTTTTACTTAGAAAATTCAGGAAATTCTTATTTGAAAATCGGCTCGTAAACCGTGAGATCGATCACAAATTTACCCTCTATTTTGCGGATACCGGTCTTGGCAGAAGGCTGTTTGGCCTGTTGTGCAAACACATCCGAATCAAATTCAACAACTTGAGCCATATCCTCAAATTTATCATCCCAGGTTTCGCGCAGAATGAATTTCGGAGGCATGTTCGCCTTGATCAAAGTAATCATGGATGCCAGCACTTTCTTGGCTTCGTCATTATTGTCTCCAATTACAAAACGTGAATCGTGACCAACAATCCCATCTTTATCGACAATAATTCGTGAATAGCTTGCGCCTGAAATCTTAATGGTGGTTTCATATTTGGCCACAAAATCACCCTCGCTGATTGTGGTTTTGGCACCGGTTTTTTCCGTTGCAAAACGTTTTTTTGCTGCATCAAACAAGGTCTTGACCTTAGTGCCATAATCGGCTTCATCAAGCTTGAATTGCGCTGAAGCGCCGATCGATGCAACTAAAAAGAGAAGGAGGAAACTATTTTTCATGTGCTTATTTTTCAAAATCAACATCAATAATCAGACCATCAGAAACGGAATCGCATAAAACCGGTACTGAATGAAATGGTAGGCCCGTTCTGAGTAAAGAAAGTCACCACATCACGTGATGCAATTCCACCTTCCCAACGACCATCCTGAGCGATGAATGTTACTCCCAGCGGAATCATAAAATCATAATTACCACCTGTCATGAATCCTGCAGAAAACCGAACCCAGCGAATCGGGGTAATATCTCCTCCCATTCCAATGATCGGCTTGCGGAAATTCCCTGCCTCATCATTTCCGGGAATGATCACATCAAATCCCAATTCTGCTACTTTACCCAGTTTCAAACTCGCTCCAAAACGGTAAGTGGTGGGCAGACTCACCTTCTTTTCAGATACACCATCCCATTTAAACAATCCACTGTCGCCCCCCATATTGTTGAACTGACCAATAATATTATAATTTTCCGCACCCGGGTTATCCGTATCAAAAACCAAGGTATCTTTCATGGTATATACATTTCCATCCCAGGTAATACTTCCCATATTCGACATCGCTGCACCGATTTTCAGTTTTCCTTTGATAAGCAAATTCACTCCAAAGTCAAATCCGTATCCCATTCCTACCGGCTTTGGTATCTTTCCGGTTTGGGTAACAGATGAAGGATTGCTCTGCGCCGCTGTTCCGTAATCGATGTTGAACGCCGGTGATATCGAAGAAAAAGCATACAACTGGCCATTCGATGCGTTGACATCCATATACGCCAATCCCTGATACAGCTTCACCCCTACGCCACCATACAAAGCAAATGTACTGTCGTTACCAAAAATTTTTCTTCCGTAGGAAAGATTGTATTCACGAGTCCAGGACATATTCATCACTGTACCATCGAGCAACTGAGAAATCATTTTGGGTGAATTGGTAAAACCAAGAACCACATTATTGATACTGTCCTGCGACATATTCGGATTGTTGGCGATTACCGTATTCCCCATTCCGTTATTGTAAACCAAACTGTCGAAATAATTCGCATTGAATCCGAGAAAGAGCAATTCGCTGGCTTCTTTTCCGAGTTTGGAATACCACTGAAAACGGTCGTTAATTCGAAATGCAAAGCCACCAATTTTCGGATCACAGAATGAAAAACCAAACGATCCAAAATCCACGTTAATCGCAAAACCCGCATCTGTGAATTCGCGTGCAGCATCAATTTTCTGTTGTTGTGTGAATGTTTGCTGATTTTCACCTTTCACATACGAACCAATGGTACTTCGCAATTCCTGTTTAGTGAGCGCTTGTGAATGAAGCGAAAATGTAAACTCCGTAAATCCCATTGTCATTTTTTTACCATAAGGATTTGCCATACCTACTCCGGCAGGATTAATACCAAGTGCCTGATAATCGGTAACGAAAGTTGTTGCTCCACCGCGACCGGTAGATGTAAAGGAAGAATATTCCTGCTGTGCAATTGCAAAAACAGGAAAATCGAACATCGCCAAAAAAAGAAGAAATCGAGATCTCATACCGCAGAAATTTGTGCGAAAAGATAGTTTTTTTTTGTTTCAGATGAATAACCAATTACCAATTAACCAATTACCAATTACCAATTACCAATTACCAATTAACCAGATACCCAATTACCAATTAACCAGATACCCAATTACCCAATTACCCAGCTACCAGTTACCCAGTTTCCCAGCTACCCAATTACCCAATTACCCAGCTACCTAATTACCCAATTACCCAGTTACCCAATTACCCAATTACCCAGCTACCTAATTACCCAATTACCCAGCTACCTAATTACCCAATTACCCAGCTACCTAATTACCCAGTTACCCAATTACCCAATTACCCAGCTACCTAATTACCCAAATACACAGCTACCTAATTACCCAATTACCCAGCTACCTAATTACCCAATTACCCAGCTACCTAATTACCCAGTTACCCAATTACCCAATTACCAATAACAAATAACTTCTTCCCAATATATCACGGGTCTGAATTCTATTGGCTTAGGAAACAATTGAATTACCTGACCTTTTGAAGATAATTCAGGGTTTTTTCTTCATCTGAGCCGGGTTCCGGTTGATAGTTGTACTGCCAGGATGCTGTTTCGGGCAGGCTCATCAGGATTGATTCGATTCTGCCGTTGGTATCGAGTCCGAATTTGGTTCCCCGATCGTAAACAAGATTGAATTCGACATAACGCCCGCGACGCAAATGCTGCCATTTTACCTCTCGTTCGCCGTAAGGAAGATTACGGTTCAGTGCGACCTGTTCGGCATAGGCAGGTAGAAAAGTTCGTCCTACCGCGCAGACAAAATCAAAAATCGATTGCTTATGTGATTCGCTCTCCGGTTTAAGATGATCGAAGAAAATACCGCCGATACCGCGGGTTTCGTTGCGGTGACGGATCAGAAAATAATCATCAGC
>JBKBUQ010000103.1:4659-10484 GCA_046289975.1 Flavobacteriales bacterium
AATACTCGCTGTTGAAGCGATCACACACATTTTTCATTTGCTGATGAAACAGCTCAGCCTGTTGTGGCCGAACATAATGCGGTGTAAGATCGATACCTCCACCAAACCAGGATTCCCCACTGCTCATTTCGAAGTAGCGGATATTCATGTGTATGATGGGAACCCAGGGATTAACAGGATGCAAAACAATGGAAACTCCTGTTGCAAAAAACTGAACATTATCTGCACCGAACTCTTTCTTTAGTGCAGCAGGTAATTCGCCATGAACAGCTGAAAAATTCACGCCGCCTTTTTCGAGCAATGCGCCATGAGAAATAACCCTCGTTCGCCCTCCGCCACCTCCATCGCGTTGCCAATTGTCTTCCTGAAAAGTTGCTTTCCCGTCCAGCTGTTCCAGTCCGTTGCAAATTTCGTCCTGAATGGTTCTGAAGGTGCTTTCAATGTGCTCGCGTGTCATGGATACATAACTTTCAATTGAAAATCCTGATACCTTAGAATATACGAATGATCGTTCAGGAACCCACTGTCCTCTCCCATTTTACGGAAGCGAAAACGCGTGTGAACCAATTCAACATCGTACCTGTCGAGGCGTGAAGAAAAATCCCTGCCCTCATGCAGAAAGCCACCCAGATAAAAATAGGCGACATCGAATCCCATCATCGCAAAACGATCGGGGTCGGTACTGAACCTAGAGCGAAAGGCTTTAATAAAAGGAATTGTCCGGGCAGAATCCACAAAAGATGGAAACACCGGCGATGGTAAATGAAGGTTGAATTTCACTTTCAGATTGGCTTCGATCTCATCATATTTCAACCATTCTTCCAATCCGAAAATCATAAACTGATAATCTTTGTATTGTGTTTTGAGCGATACACCCTGAAGGGTATTAAAGAAGCTGTTTACGAAACTCAGATCTGTACTTGGTATGACAAAAATATTGACTTTCTCCTTGCTCAAACGATCAATCCATGCCTTGGAAGATGATGCTTCGGTTCGGATCATTTTTACGGAATCTTTTGCTCGGTTACTCAAAACTTTTGCATTGAGTTCCGAACGAAATGCGTTGTATAAAGGCTGATCTTTTTTCGAGCGGGTATCGAACAGAAAAATATTTTCTGTTGCGTATAACTTTCCGATATGATCGGCAACAGCATTGATCATCACCGATGCAGTGGTTACCGCTTTGGAAACAGTTGCATTACCAAGTAGTATTTTATTGGTATAGGCAAAGGGACAAATCATTGCGATCTTTTTTTCTGATGCCGCCTTTGCAACCATTTCTACCTGTTCGGTTGGACCAATAATCAGATCCAAACCTGCGAACTCTGCCTCTTTTACATATTTTGAAAGTTTTGCAGAATCGCGTGCTGTATCAAAAACATGCAAATGAATGTTTAAACCATACTGACGTAGAGAATCCACTGCAAGCATCACACCGTGGTAAAAATCGAGCGATTGCCGGGTGGGTTCGTATAATTCGACAGGCGAATTGGCGGAAGAGGAACGGCCCTCCATTAAGGATTGATTTTTATCCAGACAAAAGGGAAGCAGTAATGCGACCTCAAATGTAGAATTGGAAATCCGTTCACGGTTTTGTTTTTGATCGGCCTGCATTGTGCGCAGATCAGGATAAGAACGCAAATTGTTCTCTTCGGCATATTTTTTCGAGACCGGAACAACAAGGGTTTGCCCTAATTTCAATCCTTCCTGCAATCCGTTGTTATAGATTTTCAGCGAGTCTTCCGATACTTTGTATTTACGCGATAAACCATAAATGGATTCTCCTTTTGCAACCACATGTTCGATCAGAACGGTATTACCTGCAGGAATATCTTTAGGTGTTTCATTTTTAGAAGTGCCAACAGTCTCGTTTTGCTTTTTAGCGGAGGGCAAACGAAGAACCTGACCTTCTTTTAGTCCGTCCTTTGCATCGGGATTCAGCTCAAGAATTTTCTCCTGCGAAATACCCGTCTTTTTGGAAATTCCGTAAAGCGTTTCTTTTTTACCTACTGTATATTCTTCCGTTTCAGAACCTGAAGATGAATTATTTCCCTGAGGCAATTTGGAAAGTTCTTTTGCATCACTGATGCGTTGATTAGCAGCAGGATTATTCGGACTGATTTTCAGTGCACGCTGAAATGCATCGATAGCTCCGGGATAATCCTTTATCGACATAAACCGCTCGCCCTCGGCCATTAGTGCCTTGTATTCCTTTTCGGTGGCATCGGCAAAAGTTTTGTCTTTCACCGCAGAAGAAGCAACGGGGATCTTTAGTTTTTGTCCGACATCCAATCCTTTGGCTGCTTCGGGGTTTGATTGCAGGATTTGTTCCTGACTAACCTTATATATTTTCGAGATACCGTAAACTGTTTCTCCTTTTGCAACAGTGTGAATGTAGTATTCCTTTCCTTCGATCGTTTCTTTTTTAGCATCGCCTGGTTGAGCTATTGAAACAAGAGGTACACTGCATAAAATAATGCAATACAGAAAAAGTATCAGGTGTCGTTTTATCATTCCCATTCGATTGTTGCAGGTGGTTTTGAGCTAATATCGTAAACAACACGATTAATGCCTTTCACCTTATTGATAATCTCATTCGAAATGTGTGCCAAAAATTCGTAAGGAAGGTGACACCAGTCTGCCGTCATGCCGTCCGTACTGCTTACAGCCCTGAGTGCCACCGCATTTTCATAGGTTCGTTCATCCCCCATCACCCCAACACTTTGCACAGGAAGCAGGATCGCTCCGGCTTGCCATACGTCATTGTAAAGGTTATGTTTCTTCAATCCGTTAATAAAAATGGCATCCACTTCCTGCAGGATGGCGACTTTCTCAGCCGTAATATCTCCAAGAATGCGAATTCCCAACCCGGGCCCCGGGAATGGGTGTCGGCCCAAAATTGCCTGATCGATCTCCAGCGCTTTTCCTACTCTTCGTACTTCGTCCTTAAACAAGGTTCGCAGCGGTTCAACAACGCTGAGCTTCATAAAATCAGGTAAGCCGCCAACATTGTGGTGCGACTTAATGGTTGCGCTCGGACCTTTTACTGATACCGATTCAATGACATCCGGGTAAATAGTGCCCTGGCCCAGCCACTTTGCAGTTGCATGTTTTTTGGACTCATCATCAAACACCTCAATAAATACTCTTCCAATCGCCTTACGTTTTAGCTCAGGATCTGTAATTCCTTCAAGCGCATCGTAGAATCGCTTTTTAGCATCCACACCGGTAACATTAAGTCCCATGTGCTTATAGCTCTCCAGTACTTCTTCAAATTCATTCTTTCGGAGTAGTCCGTTATCCACAAATATGCAATGCAGATTTTTTCCGATGGCCTTGTGCAGGAGAATAGCAGCAACCGAAGAATCGACTCCACCTGAAAGTCCCATGATCACAACATCATTACCCACTTTGGATTTCAACTCTGCAACAGTAGCTTCAATAAAAGAATCGGGTGTCCAGTCGCCTTTTAATCCGCAAATTCCCTTTACAAAATTTCCCAGTAAAACAGTACCTTCTGTAGAATGGTAAACTTCCGGGTGGAATTGAATTCCATAAATGTTTCGTCGCTTATACTGGTACCCTGCAACATTCACATCGGCAGTTGAAGCAATCACTTCGCATCCTTCGGGAACACGTGTAATGGTGTCTCCGTGTGACATCCACACCTGTGAGCGCTCGTTCATCCCCTTGGTCAGGGCAGAATTATCGTCAACATACTTCAAATTGGCACGTCCGTACTCCCTGATTTTGGAACGTTCGACCAGTCCCCCGTCGTGCTGAGCCAGGAACTGGGCACCGTAGCACACCCCAAGAACGGGAACCTTATCCAGGTAAGGAGAAAGATCAGGAATGGGGTGACCCGGATCATGAACGGAGAAAGGGCTTCCGGAAAGGATCAACCCTTTAATAGTATGTTCGGTTTGGGGTACCTTGTTGTAAGGATGAATCTCACAGTAGACATTCATTTCCCGAACGCGCCGGGCAATGAGCTGCGTGTACTGAGATCCGAAATCGAGAATAAGGATCATTTCGTGCATGGGGGCAAAGATAAAAAGTCCACTGCCGCAGAACTGTGTAAAACGGTGAAATTGTCAACAATCGGGACCCCGCCGACCGATCCGGCCAAAATCCGTCGCCCAAAAACAGGGCCTTGGCGGATACTTTCAGCGATTCCGACTTTTTTTTCATCTTACCCTATTCCATATCGCACTTTGTATTATTTTTAAAACCGTTTCCACACATAAATCACCGATACATGAGCAACACAGCGAAAATCATTCTCGACGGACAGGAGTACGAGTTACCTGTCATTGAAGGCACCGAAGGAGAAAAGGCAATTGACATCTCCAAACTTCGTGATCAGACCGGGTACATTACCCTAGATACCGGATATAAAAACACCGGAGCTACCAAAAGTGGCATCACTTTCCTCGACGGAGAGAACGGAATTCTTCATTACCGTGGCTATTCCATCGAACAGCTTGCTGAGAAATCCAATTTCATTGAAGTTGCTTACCTGCTTATTTTCGGTGAACTTCCTACTGCCTCTCAATTGAAAAAATTCAATGACGATATAACCATGCATACACTGGTGCATGAAGACATGAAACGTTTTTACGAAGCATACCCAACAGGCGCTCACCCAATGGGAATTCTTGCATCGCTGATGTCATCGCTGTCTACATTCTACCCCAATGCGCTTGATCCCAACCGCAATGAAGAGCGTGTAATGCTAACCATTTACCGTGCACTGGCAAAAATGCCTACGCTCGCTACTTGGGCATACAAAAACTCAATGGGTCATCCGGTGGTTTATCCGCAAAACAAATACTCGTATACCGAAAACTTTCTGCACATGATGTATTCTATGCCAAGCATGGACTACACTCCTGATCCGGTTGTTGCACGTGCACTTGATGTATTGCTTATCCTTCACGCCGACCACGAACAAAACTGTTCGACTTCTACAGTGCGTATCGTTGGTTCATCACAAGCCAACCTCTACTCAGCTATTTCTGCAGGTATTGCAGCGTTGTGGGGACCACTTCACGTTGGTTAAAACCAGGAATTGATTGAATTGCTTTATGCATTTAAGAACGACGGTGGAAACGTTGATAAATGGGTTGCCAAAGCAAAAGACAAAAACGATCCTTTCCGTTTGATGGGCTTTGGTCACCGTGTATACAAGAATTTCGATCCACGTGCACGTATCATCAAAAAGGCTTGCGACGATGTATTGAATAAGATGGGAATTCACGATCCTGTGCTTGAGATTGCCAAAAAACTTGAAGAAGTGGCTCTCAACGATCCTTACTTCAAAGAGCGTAATCTCTATCCGAATGTTGACTTCTATTCCGGAATCATTTACCGTGCATTAGGAATTCCAGTTGAAATGTTCACCGTTTTATTTGCTATTGGTCGTTTACCAGGTTGGATTGCTCAATGGAAAGAAATGAGAATCAACAAAGAACCTATTGGTCGTCCAAGACAAGTATATACAGGATATCCATTACGTCCTTTCAAAGAAGTAAAAGACAGATAATATTCAAAAAAAATCCACTCATTTGAGTGGATTTTTTTATTCTGCTGGTTTTGCTTCTTCGTTTGTTTCGATAGGAGGTGTTTCGCTTTTAATAGAGGCTTCAACTTCTGTAGTTGCAGTTTCAACTGCTTCTTTTTTGAGTTCCAAAGATTCTTTTAAGTTGTGTGCTTTTTCTTCAACCCAACCCGCAGCTTCGGCTGTTTTTTCTTTCGCAACTTCAATAATTTCATCTATTTTTTCAGGCACACCCATTTCTTCGAGTTTATCCGATACTTTTTCA
>JBKBUQ010000104.1:0-10190 GCA_046289975.1 Flavobacteriales bacterium
CTTTTTGCATTTTCGATAAAGGCATGACGGATCCTGTAATAGAATCCTAAACTATCGTGTTCAATTCCAATGACCCGCCCTTTTGCCATCGTTTGAACACGGCGATGGGTAAAATTATTGGGAAGGGTAAACCATTCAATGAATTGATCTTCCTTGTTTTCGGATTTAACCTGAACTGAATAATTCTTGCCCGCATAAAATAAAATTCCTGCATTGTAAGTTCCTTTTAACGGAAATGAAAAGCCATCTCCAAGGTCAGGATCAAACAACCATTTGGGCTCTTCTGTCTCTAAGGTAGTTCTGATTTCCTGCATCTTAACATCCCCAGGCCGTTTGTTGGAAAGACTAAGGAATATCATCAAAATAAAAATCGGCATACTGATGTAAGTCATTAATCACTTTTTTTCTATTTATGAAATTCGCAATGTGAGTAAAAGTAACGCTAAGGCAAGGTCAAAAAGTGTGCAAACTTCTGTAGAGGTTATAACCATAGTGGGTTGTGGCAAGGTGGGTGCTTCTATTGCTTTACTCTTACTCCAACAAAACAAAGCCGGAAGAATTATCAATATCATGGAGCCCATGGCCGGGCGTCAGGGGCATATTATGGAGTTGCTACACTGTCAGGTTATGCATCCTGATACCGTATTAAGAATAAACGATACAAACTGTTTTTCCGAATCGAATGTTATCATTCACACAGCCGGGATCATGCAAAAGATCATCGGTTCCAGAATGGAAGTTGCACGTGGAAATATTGAAATGGCTGTCCAGATTTATCGCGATGTGGTGTTCAGCAATGATCCGGTTATGATTGTGGTTTCCAATCCGGTTGATGTAATCAGTTATTTCATTTCGCAATACGCCCAAATTCCTTCTAACCGAATTATTGGTACAGGTACCCTTATTGATTCATTCCGAATGGCTGCCAATATTGCCAAATATTTTGGCGTTAACGGCTCTGAGGTCAGCGCAATGGTGATTGGTGAACATGGTGAAACGATGGTGCCGGTATTTTCGAGTGTGCTGGTTCGTAACAAACCACTTGGGAAGCAATACCTTAAAGATGCACGCTTTATTCAGGAAATTCGAACTGAAACTATTTTTGCGGCTCGAAATATAAAACGTACACAAAGCGCTACTTATTTGGGAATTGCGGATGCAACAGTTTTTCTGTTGGATAAATTGACTTCTTCAGCAGAAAGCATTTTACCCGCCTCGGTCATGTTACCAATTGGAATAAAAGAACGCTTAAATATTTCCGAGGATTTATTCTTAAGTTTTCCGCTAAAAATTTCCGGTGGTAATTGGACCATTCAGTTACCTGAATTGGAAGAAAGTGAATGGTCTCAATTGCGAGTGTCGGCAATTTATCTGGAAAGTGTTGTCAATGGCCTGCAGGGAAAACCGTTTGCTGCGGAATAGTTTAATCCCGACCCATTAAAGCATATTGCACAATGTTGGCACCCATTTTAAGGGCTTTGCTGCGTGTTTCTTCCGAATCTTTATGCACACTCGGGTCCTCCCATCCGTCCCCCAGATCGCATTCATAGTCGTAAAAAAGCACCATTCTTTGCTGGTAAAATAGTCCGAACCCTTGGGCAGGTTTATTATCGTGCTCGTGTATTTTGGGGAGTCCTTTTGGAAAAGCATATTTCTGATTGTAAATGGCATGGGAAGGGGGCAACTCAATCAGTTTACTCCCGGGAAATAGTTTTTCCAGCTCTTTTCGGATGAAAGGATCCATTCCGTAGTTGTCAGAAATGTGCAAAAAACCACCGGCCATTAAATACTTGCGAAGATTGTCAACATCGCGCTGCGAGAACACAACATTACCATGACCGGTCATATGAACAAAAGGATAATTGAACAGATCAGGACTGCCTACTTCAACGGTTGCGATTTCTTTAGATATGTTCATGTATAAATTCTTGTTACAGAACTCCACCAGATTTGGAAGGGCTGTAGGATTGGCATACCAATCGCCACCACCATTGTATTTCAAAACTGCGAACTGATAGGACGCGTTCTGAGGTGCAGCCAAGCTGATCGCAGACCAATAAAGAAACAGGACCTTAAAAAATGCCATGGCCTAAATATCCGAATTTTTCGTTTTCGATGCTTTGTAGTATATTGGATTTTAACTGTTGTTCATAATCTCCGGCAACAAATAATGCGTACGGCCGTTGAAGGACTTAGAACAGCGAAGGAGAAAACAATAATGGAATTACTTGATTTCAACAAACTGAATAAACTACAACCGGCTAAGGGACATGTTCTTATTTCGGAGCCCTTTCTGGATGATGATTATTTTAAGCGTTCAGTGATATTGCTTTGCGAACACAATGAGGAAGGCACCTTTGGTTTTGTGCTGAATAATTACCTCGATATTAAATTAACAGATCTCATTGAGGATTTGCCTGATTTAAAAACAAGGGTGAGTATAGGCGGACCGGTGAACAGTGATAATTTATTTTACATCCATACGCTTGGCGACAAAATTCCGGGCAGTATTCCGATTTTCGGAAACGTTTTTATGGGAGGAAATTGGGATGTTTTGCGCGTTGCCTTGGATTCAGGAACCTTGAAGGAAGAAGATGTTCGTTTTTTTGTCGGGTACTCAGGGTGGTCACCCGGACAGTTGGAAGAAGAACTTTCAAAGAGTTCCTGGATAGTTGGTAAACTTGAGGGTAGCGATGTAATGGACCAGCATTCGGATGATCTATGGAAGAAAGTACTAAAAGGTATGGGAAAGAATTTCTCCCTTATTGCCGATTATCCGGAAGATCCTACTATGAACTGATTACTTTTTGATCATACTTTCCGGAAAGATCTTAATGTATTGAAAGTTCTCAAAAACACTGCTTTTGGTATCATCACCGCGCTTGTATTTCGGACCCTGAACAAGTGCTCTGGTTTCCACAAATACGAGTCGCCTCGGATCATAGCCTCTTTTCCTGATCTCTTCTCTCAGCTTATATTTTGAGTTTTCTGCCCTGTAGTAGGATAAGGTTTCATTGCTGGTATAATTATCAGCAGGAACGTGCGAAGAACAGGATTCTACAATTAGCCGGATATATCCTTTGTTTTCAATTTCCGGAAGCAAACGGGTTACAAATACCTGAAAGATTTCTGAACGGGAGGGAAGTTCAAAATAGTTGTAATTGAAATTAACCTGATAGGGGAACAATTCAGATTTCGTTTCAGGAATTGTATCGTACATAGGAAGAATTTTAATGTACTGGTATTTGTCGTACAGCGAAACACCCCAGATTCGGGTATCATACGGTGGACCCTGAACCTGATTGAGGGGTGTTTCAAATCGTATTTGCGATGGGAAATTTGTTTTTGAAAAAATGAAGGTCAATTGTTCCGTTACTTCTTTTGAACGACGACGGGCAATAAAGAGGTTGTCGAATTTGCCATAAAGTGGAGCGTTGGAATTGCTACTCTCAATGAGAAATCGAATTTTTTTTCCGATACGAAGTTCATCCAGAATAACTTTTGTCCAAAGTTTAAAATCGGTTTTTGTCGTATCAAAGATTCCTGCAGGCGTATTGAAATATTGCTGGTAACTGGGGAGGTCCTGAAAGGGAGGCGCATATCCGGTTTTTGAAACTATCGGAGAAAAACGTTTTCTGGTGGTATCGTTGGCAAGAAGTTCAACAAGATCAAAATGATCTTCCTGTGAGAATCGGGTAAACAGCGTTAAACTTAATTTTTTTTCAGGTAATTTTTTTTCACTGAGTTCATGTACAATGATTGCCGGTACACTAAAAATTATTTTTCCTTCGGGAATGCCTTCTTCCTTGCAGGAATTTAAAAATTGTTTGGAGAGAACCAGTAATTGTTTTTTTAGCGCATTCTTTTCTTTTTCAATTTTATCAGGCAACGCCGCACTTTCTATTCGCGCAGCTATTACAATGGTGTTGTTGATTAAAACTTGACGAATAACCTGTTCAATAAACGAGCGGAAATGATCTGATTTTACATCTATCGATTTTATTGTTGACTGGGAATAATTTCTTATCCCGCTTCGAACTGCTTTTAAAGAATCTTCGCTGCGTTGCAGTTTTTCCAGTTCTCTGAAGTGGTTGCGTTGATCGGTATGACGAAAAAAGAATCCGGATTCAGGTATGGAATCATTATTGAGATCTCGAGATGCAATGCGGATTATTCCCACCGCATCTGAATTTATTTGGAAAGAGGGGGTGGGCCCTTTTTCCAGAAAACCGATTTGATTTTGAGAATAATTTCTTCTTCGTAATTCGGAGATCAGGTATTTTTTTGCAGGAAGAAACAACTGATCTGCCGGTTCTGATAGTTTTTTTCCTTTAGGAATTAATATTTCCAACTCTACGGTGCTGAACCCGTTCAAGTCAATTTCGTAAGTGATATCGTTGATAAAAGTCTGAAGATCCGGCTGGTTCAAAAAGCGAAAATCAGAGGCTGAAACAATAATAGCTTTAAAGGGTTTAATTTGCAATTGGGTTTGTTTCCAGTCCTCTTTAAAGGCGGGTAATACTTCTTTCCCAATAACAATTCCTTTTATATTGAGTAAAAATTTTTGCTCTGAAAATGAGGAAGAGGAAAAAACGACTTCAATGGATTTGATGAATTTTCCCGGACGCCCTTCGGGATCGTATTCGACCTGAATAAATCCTTTCTCACCTGGTTCCAGTTTTTTTCCTGATGCCCGGGGAAGCATACATCCGCATGATGTTGCAATCTCCTTTATTTCGACCGTCTCCTTTCCGTTATTGCTAAAGTGAAAGGTGTGATAAACTTTTCCTTGGGCTTCCATCACATAGCCAAAATCAAAAACGATCTCAGGGAAATAAATTCCAATGCTTTGAGCATGTAAAGACGGAATGGAAAAAAGTGTCAGGAAGAAGATGATCACCCGCATACCTACGAATGATTAGGGAACCCGGATTCCGATAACAAGGATGTCATCCATCTGTTCATGTTCTCCCTGCCAGTCCTGAAGTGATTTTAACAGGATTTTTTCCTGCTGAGCCATAGGGAGATTTTTATGTTCCATGATCAGCTCCTTGAATCTGCGGGTCATGAATTTTTTATCACCTTCGCCACCAATCTGATCAGGGTATCCATCGGAAAAAAGGTAAATTAAATCGCCCGATTGAAGTTTAACCGTTGAGGTGGTAAATGGCGTTTTCACGTAGGCATTTCCTCCACCGATAGGGAAACGGTTGGCACGATGCTCTGTCAATTCATCGCCTCTTATATGCAATAGTGGACGAAATGCTCCGGAGAATGTAAGGTCTTTAAAGTGTTTACACAACGATACCAAAGCGAGGTCCATACCATCGCGAGTTTCCGGATTGTCGTCGTTTTGCTTAAGTGCTTTTCTTATTCCTGCATCCAACAGATCCAAAGCTTTGCCCGGATCGCGAACGTCTTTCTGGTTGATGATTTCGTTCAGCAGTGTATTTCCAATCATGCTCATGAATGCACCCGGAACTCCGTGACCAGTACAGTCAACGGCTGCAATGTAAACACGGTCGGCATGATCGGTGTACCAATAGAAATCTCCGCTCACAATGTCACGTGGAAGGAACAATACGAACGAATCTTTTAACTGTTCACGGATGTGATCAACCGAAGGAAGAATGGCTTCCTGAATTCTTTTTGCGTAAATAATACTGTCTGTAATATCCTTGTTCTTTGCTTCAATGATCTCCTTGCTCTGTATGATTTCATTGGTCATCTGTTCTTCCTTTTTCAATATTCCGCGAATAGATCGGAAGAGTACAAAACCAATCAGACCAATAATGGCCAATGATATTCCTGCACGAATTCCAATCTCTTTTCTGGTTTGAAGAATAAAAGGCTCAAAGCGGGAATCAACCTGAACAACAGCTACTACTTTTCCTTTATGGTCGCGGATAGGATGAAAGGCCGAAAGCCAGGTGCCATTCTCATCCGTGTAAGGGTGAATTACACCGCCGGTTTCATATTGCTGCACGTGGGTGTCGTGGAATTTCTCCCATTCGTGGCGCCAGTAAACCGTATCTGAAAAAACAGCAAAGCGAAAAATCTTCTCCTTCGGTTCGTATACAATCGTATAAATGGCTGTTTCCAGTTCATTGGCATCATGTGCCTCTTCCAGTATTCGGTGGAATTCAAGATATACAGGGTCTTGTGATGTGGTCTGAATCTGGTCTTTTTTCGGATACTGGTGATAAAGAATATCATGAGCAGTACCGTCAATCTGCCGTGCCAGGGTATTGGCAATTCCCTTTAATTTGTTGAGTTCTGCTTTCTCATAAAGATCAAGCTGGGTATAGTAACCGGTAACCAGAAAATAGGAAGTAATGCCAATAATAACAGCAAACACAAGTATGAGAATACGCGTGGAGGCATTGGCAAATATTTTCCTGAAAACTGTACTCAAGGCAAGGGTGTTTGGCTTACAATTCTACTAAAAATCTGCGATATAAGGACAAGTTTTCATTGAAATTCAAGCAGTAACGATTTAGTTTCCGTTAACTTTTCCTTGTTTTTCCTTTTGAGAACCTTCAAATAAAGGGAAATGAAGGAGTTTACATTCGAGAGGACCGTTATACAGGGTAATTTTCTGATCGGCTTTTAACCCGATTTTCTTAATAGCCTCCGTATTTGAGCTGATTAGCCAAGCATCACAACCGGTGAACTTCTTTTTGAATTCATCCCCAATTGCCTTGTAAAAATTCTCAAGTTCGGGTTCGTTATCCAGCCTTTCACCATAAGGGGGATTTATCATTACTAGTGCTGCTTCATTATCGGGACGCTGGAAATCAAAGAAATCGCGAACGGCAAACTTTAGTTGATTGCAACGAATCAAATGGGCATTGCGCTCACATTTATCGATGTTTTCACTTAGGATATCGCTGCCAATAATCAGGTGAGGCGGTTGTTTGAGGATCTTTTCTCTTGCCTCATCTTTAATCCTGTTCCAAAGGCTTTCGTCGTAATTGTTCCAGTTCATAAATCCAAAACGCCTTCTGTACCAGCCTGCGGGAATTTTCATTGCAATCATTGCTGCTTCAATGGGTAATGTTCCGCTTCCGCACATCGGATCGATAAATGTTTTTTCTCCCTTCCATCCGCTAAACATGATCATTCCTGCTGCAAGAATTTCATTGAGCGGAGCCTGACTTTGACGCTGACGGTATCCTCGTTTAAACAGTGGCTCTCCGCTGCTGTCGAATGATAGTGTGACTTCCTGTTTAAAAATATGGATGTTGATACGGAACTGCGGATTTTCCTTGTCGACACTCGGACGACGACCTTCTACTTTTCTGAATCGGTCAACAATGGCGTCTTTCAGTTTGAGTGCAGCGAACTGACTGTGTGTAAAAAAATCTGAGTTAATCGAATGGTGAATCGCAAAGGAATCATTACAGGAAAAATAATTTTCCCATTCAACCTTCATCGCTTTTTCATACAAGTCTTCCGGATCTTCAGCTTTGAACGTTTCAATTGGAACCAAAACAGCGAGCGCAGTACGCGAATGGAGATTGACTTTGTACATCAATTCATCATCGCCTGTATAGGAAACTGCTCTGTTTAATACAAGTACATCTGCCCCCCCTAATTCACGAATTTCGTCAGCCAGCAATTCTTCAAGACCATGATAAGTCTTTGCAATCTGCTGGTAAAAGGAATCATCGTGCAGCTCCTTTTCCTTATTTTCGTTTCTTTCTGTGCTTTCCATTGCAGATTTTATTGATGTTTTTTGGGATATCTTTTTTACCCATTTTACGAGCCATTTCGCAGTCGGAACAACCGTCTTCGAACTGTTGAATTTCCAAATGACATAAACAACGCAGATAATATCCTTCTGCATCAGCCGATTCCTTGCGAAGATACTTATCCAGATCACGAATTGCTGCAGAAGGGTTGCCGAGTGCATAATGGCAAATCGCACGATTGTATCTGTAATCGGAATTTTCTTCGCGATTGAGTGCTTCGTTGTAATCGATTAATGCTCCCGAATAATCCTGTTGCGCATATTTACCATTACCCCGGTTAAACCACGCTTCTGCATCTTCCGGAATGCATTTTAGGTATTCATCCAAAGCTTTTACAGACCCATCATAATCACTTAATTCGTAAAGTGCAATTCCCATTTGGTGCCATGCATCAGCAAAGGAGGTATCGATTGATAATACGTCCTTGTAATCTGCAATTGCAAGTTCAAACTGATCCATTTCTATCATCAGATTTCCCCGTTCGAAATAGGCGTTTGCATCATCCGGATCACTAGTGATTATTCTATTGTATTGACCAAGCGCTTCATAGTATTTGTTGGTCCGTTCATAAAGAAGCGCACGGGTAAAATAAATGGCCTTCTCTGTTGAATCAATCCTTTGAGCATTATCAAGAACAACTGCTGCTCTGTCGAAATGCCCTTCGCGGATGAGTAACATTGCATCAGTAAGAATTACATCCAGGTTTTGTGCATGATTTCTTTGCATTATTTCCAGCTGCTCTCTGCATTCAGAGGTTTTGTCCTGCGAAATCCAAATATCGCATAACCTTAACCGGGCTGCTAAATGATCAGGCGCGATTTTTAGTAAATGCAAATACTGCTTTTCTGCTTTATCCAATTCCCGCTCACCAAACCAAACTTCACCTTTATTGTACAGTGCAATGGTGTCGGCTGCATTTATTTTAAGGGCACGATCCAGATAATGCAAACTGGAATCGATTTCCCCAACGAAATAATGCATTCCGGCCATCTTTCGAAATCCTGTTCCTTCATTGGGAAAAAGAAAAATATACCGACGCAAATCAATCTCAGCAGAATCGATTTCATCAAGTTTTAGAAATAGATCGGCTCGCAGAAGGAGAAATTCACCGCGGTCGGGACAACTTTTCAAGGCGGTATTGCACAAGGATAATGCAGTTTTCCATTCACCTTTTACAGCCCGCTCTTCAATTCCGGGAAATTGGGATATGACTTTATCGCAAGGTTGAACCTGTGCTTGTAACAGGTTGTTAATCAGGAAAAATACAAGAAGGAATCCTCTCATGGCCGGCAAAAATACGGCTTTCCTGCGGTAAACGTGTTTTTAGGGTGAATCGTGTGTAAAAAAACAATGCGTAATCCGAATTTTCCCTTGTTGATATCCATTTTCCCTATTGATCTGTGGAAAAAATGTTTTTTCTCAATGAGTCTGAACCTATTGAATTACGATTTTTAGACAAAACATAGAAGCATGTCGAAAAGCAAAAAGGGCAGGGTAGATGTGGTTTATTCAACCAATCCTGATTTTATGTATCAATACTCTCAAAATGAAGAGCAGGAAACCCTTGCACCTAATCAGCAGGAGTTGAGAATCAGTTTGGACCGAAAACAAAGAGCAGGGAAACCGGTTACACTCGTTGCGGGATTTATTGGCAAAACGGAAGATCTGGAAGCTCTTGGAAAAATGCTGAAGGCGAAATGCGGTGTTGGCGGAAGTGTGAAAGACGGAGAAATCCTTGTTCAGGGCGACCACCGCGCAAAAGTGATGGAATTGCTCAAAAAGGAAGGGTATAAAATGAAGCAGGTTGGCGGATGAATAAGGTAGTTTATCCTTTTCTGTTTGTTCTTTTTTTGTTTTCCTGCTCGTCGGATGATTCCTGTGAAGAAGGTGATCCCTCTTGCGAACAAGTTGTTTTTGATTCATTGGCCTATTATGATTCAGTGTATACACCTGTTCGTTTTACTGTAGATACCTTTTTCAGAAATAGATGTAACAGGAAAGAATTTAATGGAAATGTACTTATTGCCATTCATGGCCATATTGTTATTCAGCAGTCCTACGGTGCAACAAGCCCGGGCGGCAATGATTCATTAAACCTGAACCATCGCTTTCAATTAGCTTCTGGAAGTAAGCCATTTACTGCAGCAGCAATTTTATTGTTGCGCGATCAGAGTAAATTATCCTTAGATGATACTATTAGCAAGTATTTGGATAGTCTTCCTTATCCCGGAATTACTATTCGAATGCTGTTGAATCACAGAGGCGGATTGTCGAATTACAATTATTTTGCGGATGAATTCTGGCCCGACAAATCCAAGCCAATATGCAACGATGGTGTATTGAAGATTTTACGTGAGCAGCAACCCAAAGCCTATTATCCTCCCAATACTAAATTTGATTATTCAAACACCGGTTACGCATTACTGGCAAGCATAG
>JBKBUQ010000105.1:0-10146 GCA_046289975.1 Flavobacteriales bacterium
AAGGCAAAGGATCTGAAGCATCACGTGAAGGGCGTTCCCGTTTATCGAGCGGCATAGCAAGACCTAAATCTATTAAGGAAACCTCTCCGGATGGACCGATTATAAAATTGGAAGGTTTGATATCTCCATGAAGCTGACCGTTACGATGCAAACCAGCTACCAATTCAAGCAGATTCAAAACGAAATCGCGCTTGGCTGCAGATCGCAACTTATCAAAATGACCTTGTTCGATCCAGCTCTGCAGATCAAGTCCTTCCCTGTATTCCCGAATAAGATATAAATCTTCATCCGTAATGATCATATCCAGGGTACGTGTAATTCCCTGCATATCCCAGAAGGGGTGAAATTCTTTCATGAACCGCCTACGCTCACGAAGTTGTCGGCGTAAACGCGGATGAAGTTGCTTAACAATTACAGTTGCACCATCCTTTTCATCCTTACCCAGATAAATTATAGAGAATCGTCCGTTTGGGCGCAGACAAGTGCGTGTATTCAACGGATCGAACAAGTAGGTGGATCTTTCGCCCTGAAGTCTGATCATTCTTCGCGCATTTCCTCTTCCTGGCGCTTCTTCTCTGCTTCACGATCGATCTTATTCCCGAATTCATCAAACTCCTCCATCAGGGTAAGTTTACCTTCCACATAGACCGATCTTTTCTTGAGCTGACCTTCGCGATGAAACTCTTTATGTTCTCCGGATTTTTTGCCTTTCACATAAGTTTCAACCGACTTTTCTTTACCATCATCAAAGTAAGTACGCCAGGTTCCTTCAGGTTGCCCCAGTTTATAACGACGAATGGAAGCAACCTGGCCGTTTTTATGGTACGAAATTTCTTCTCCGTCTTCTTTACCTTCAATATAATTCCGCTCAATAAAAACCGATTCGTTCTCGAAATACTGTTTGTATGCACCATGCATTTTATTGTCCTTGTAATTGATCTCTACCTTCTTTTTTCCGCTGGGGAAATAATCGATAAAGACACCGTTTTTCTTATCGGCTTTCCAGTTTTCTTCTTTTTTGGGTTTACCATTCTCGTAGAAAAATTCCCACTGCCCTTCTTTTTTTCCATTGAGGTAGGTATTTGACCAAGCTAGTTTTCCATTCTCAAAATAATATTTCCAAGTTCCTTCAGGCACACCCAGTTTATGTTCGGTGATCACCATGATTTGTCCGGGTTTGGGGTCTTTGGCGTCTTTTGGATCTTTTTCTACCCGCTTGTAATAGGTGGTTGAAATTCCATCTTCCTTGCCATCTACAAACGTAATTTCACGTTCAAGTCGGTTGTCTTCGTAATACGTCCGACAAAGCCCTGAAAATGGATCGCCTGTTTTTCGGTAAACCACCAAATCTGGTTTTTCTTGATACTCGAGATCCGTGCTGCAATCTGCTTCCTGAGGTTTAGAAGTAGGCCGCTGTCGCACTCCACGTTGTTGACCTTCAGTTGGCTTTGTCGGTTCTTGCGCAAAGGAAAAAGAAGCCAGCAAAACAAAAACAGTGAGCAATGGAATACGCATAATTTCTTTTTTCATGATCAATTGCAATAAATATGCCTGATTATAATGATTTGGCTTTGTTCCAGTAGTGGTCCATTTCCTCAAGACTCATCTCCCCCATTTTTTTCCCGTCTTTGGCCGATTCAGTTTCCAGGAATTGGAAGCGTTTGATGAATTTCTTGTTGGTTCGTTCAAGCGCATCTTCAGGATTCACTCCAATGAAGCGCGCATAATTGATCAGGGAAAACAACACATCACCAAATTCCTCCTCGATTTTATCGCTTTTCCTGTCGACTTCAATTTTCAACTCTGCAATTTCCTCCTTCACTTTCTCCCAGACCTGATCGGAATGATCCCAGTCGAATCCTACACCTTTCGCTTTTTCCTGAATACGAACAGCCTTCACCATGGAAGGCAGGGAAACAGGAACCCCCTCCAAAACGGAACGGTTACCTGTTTTTAATTTGATCTTTTCCCAGTTAGCCTTTACCTGCTCTTCATTCTCCACTTTTACATCGCCATAAATATGCGGATGGCGTTCAATCAGCTTGTCGCAAACACCGTGCAATACATCAGCAATATCGAAAGCACCGGATTCTGATGCAATACGTGCATAAAAAACAAGATGGAGCATTAAATCACCCAACTCCTTTTTGATTTCGGGAAGGTCATTTTCAATTATTGCATCTGCCAACTCGTAGGTCTCTTCAATAGTGAGAATCCGAAGCGATTCCAATGTTTGTTTCCGATCCCAGGGACACTGCTCACGTAACTCATCCATTATGGTAA
Source organism: Flavobacteriales bacterium (assembly GCA_046289975.1). Classification (GTDB taxonomy): domain Bacteria; phylum Bacteroidota; class Bacteroidia; order Flavobacteriales_D; family UBA2798; genus UBA2798. The sequence goes on from JBKBUQ010000105.1 coordinate 2,284, forward strand.
GTAAACGCGCAAATGCTTCCTTTTTTTGTTCAATGGCAGTCATGGCCTAAAATTACGAAAAGGAATTCCTAACAGGTGGTTTCAATTTGTATTTTTATGGGGATGTTTCGCACAAAATCAGAAATAATAATGCTTTTTATGCTGCTCTTTGCATTGAAAGGGCAAGGGCAGTCGGCCTGGCATGGTGGGATTCAAGCCCATTATGGTTTTTTGATTGCCCATCGGCCTTCCATGGTTCACCTGGTCGAAAATCATGTAAAATCGATAGAAACCTATATCGAACGCAGCCTGAGTTCTAAACCCTGGCATATGCGTTACAATTCTCCGGTGCACGGATTATCAATTAACATCGGCAATCTGGCAAATCCGAAAATGATCGGAATGGGATTTGGATTGATTCATTACGTAAAATTCAAACTGGCAGGTAACGACAACTTTTCACTTGGACTGCGCCTTGGAACAGGAGTGGGATATCTAACCAAAACATTTGACCGTACCACCAACAACAAAAACAATGCGATAGGAAGTCATTTCAACGGACTGATGTCGACACAACTGGAATTTACCCGAGTTTGGGAGCGTTTTCAATTAGGGGCAGGATTGTCATTGTTACATTATTCCAACGGAGCCATGACCATGCCCAACCTGGGATTAAATATGCCATCTGCATTTCTATCGCTGAATTATAGAATAAAAGAACCTGGAGCTGCCATTGTGCTTCACAATAGTGAATACTATGGAAATCAACCCAGATGGACCTTCTCTACCTTGTTTTCCGGTGGTATACGCGAACTTGGACAACCACTTGGTCCGAAGTACACATGTTTTACTTTGGAAACGTTTGCATCAAGGATATTGAATTCAAAAACGAATGCATTATTCGGAATTGATGTTTTGAATAACGGTTCATTGAGCAAAGCATGGCAAACCGCAATGGAGGAAGATTTAAACCGCTGGAAATTCACTCAACTCGGCTTAATGGCAGGTATTGAATTGGGCATGGACGAATTAAAAATCTCCCTCCAGCAAGGTTTCTATGTGATCAGTAAATACAAAGGCGATGGAAACTATTACCAGCGTCTTGCACTTCGGTATTTTTTCAAAAACAATATGATTGCTCAATTTGCATTGAAAACACATTTTGCAAAAGCAGATTATTTTGAATTAGGGTTGGGATATCGTTTTGCCAAATCGAAAACCATATATGGAGGAAGCAATGGTTTCAAATAACTCTTTCCCAAAGTTCATTCAGCAATTGCACCTGATCTTTCCGATGGCTCTTGCTGCGCTTTCAATCTCCTGTAATAAAGCAGATGCTCCGGATATGTTTAAAACCGTTGGCGAACCTGCAATTGAAATACGAACGCTCAGCAATTTACACACACTCGATATCAGCAATAATGTGGATGTCACGATTTTTTACGATACCTTATCTTACATCGAAGTTGCCTGTGGAAAAAATCTGTTGCCAAAAGTAGAAACCACATTTGAAAACGGAATTCTTAAAATCCGAAACAAAAACAAATGGAATTTTGTAAGAAATTATGAAAAAAGTAAAATTGAAGTCCGGGTACATAGTCCTACACTTGAAAAAATCATTTACGAAGGTGGTGGTGAAATTAAAAGCGGCAATACGCTTAACTATCCCTCGCTCACACTGGAAACCCAACAAGGAAGCAGTGATGTACTTCTTGATTTGAATTGTAACCACATTGATGCCATTCTACACACCGGTGTAAGCAACCTGTACTTGAGCGGCAATTGTCAATCTGCCTACTTTTATTCAAATGGATTCAGCATCATTCGTGCGGAAAACCTGCAATGCGACAACGTACATGTGAACAACCAGTCAACCGGCGATTTTTATGTTTACGCACTTTTTTCTTTAATAGTAGAAGTATACACCTACAGTTCAACCTTTTACAGAGGCAATCCCAGTCTCACCATTTACCGGGAAGGAACAGGACATGTGAGCCAACTCCCCTAACCATTGACTATCAATCTGTTTTGAAATAAATTTGGAGCAAATCAAAACCCATCGTAATATTGCGATGAATGATAAAGAACCCATATCTTAACTTTAAAGAACTCGCTCGTTTTTTTGGAACATTATTTTCCGAAAAACAAATTTGTTTATTGCATAATGCTGCAACACACAATGATTGCATGCATGAAATTGAGGAATCTGGCGGACTAAGCAGATTTAGTGTTTTCATCAACTTAAAACACTTAAGCAAATCCGGTTTAATTAAGGGAAGCCTGAAACAACGCAACACAAACCGATGCATTAACCATGCGGAGCTCGACCGATTTAAAGAACTCTTTGACAATTTCTGTAAAGAGATGAACAAAAACCGTAATTCGGTACAATGTTACTCACCTTCAAACGGGAACAATAATGGGAACAAGTAAAACTGAAGAATTTACGCTCAGGCAAAATAAAACAGCCAAATACATGAAGGCTATGGCACATCCGGCGCGGATTGCTATTCTTGAAGTTCTCATCAAAAAAAATGCCTGCATGTGTGGAGATATTGTGGATGTTTTGCCATTATCCCAAAGCACTGTCTCGCAACACTTGAAAGAACTAAAAGAAACAAGACTAATCAAAGGAGATATTGAAGGAGCAAAAGTTTGTTACTGTATCGACGAAAAGGAATGGAATCAGGCCAAAATTTACTTAAATAAACTTTTTGATTCTTACAATATCTCAGCTAAATGTTGTTAATTCTGTTAATCGTGATAAACCGATAAATCATTTAAAATGAAACTATCTTTATTTAAATCGAAGTTGGAAGGTCTGAGTGAGCTCCGCTTCCGTCTACCCAATGGAGAATTTGTACCTGTTCACTTTCATGTAACAGAAGTTGGACAAATTGAAAAGCATTTCATCGACTGCGGCGGAACTGTTCGCAAGGAAACAACTGTCAATTTTCAGCTTTGGGAAGCCTACGATTTTGATCACCGACTCGCACCGCAAAAACTTCGCGATATCATTGCTCTTTCGGAAAAAACATTGAACCTAAAGGACAGTGAAATTGAGGTGGAATACCAGGGAGACACCATTGGAAAATACGGCGTTTCTTTCGAAAACGGCACATTTAATTTACTATCTCTTTCAACCAATTGTTTGGCCAGTGATAAATGCGGAATACCACCTCAAAAACAGAAGGTGAAACTTTCTGACCTTAGCGGTGCAGCCGGTAATTCATGTTGCACCCCAAACGGAAGTTGCTGTTAATTGTGAATCATGGGAACATTTGAAAGATATCTTAGTTTATGGGTTGCGCTCTGCATCGTTGCCGGAATTCTCATCGGTAAACTGGCAGGTGATTCCATTTCCATTTTAAGTACCTGGGAAATTGCAACCGTTAATATTCCAGTTGCTATTCTGGTTTGGTTGATGATCTACCCGATGATGGTACAGATCGATTTTTCATCCATACGCAATGTCAGAAGTAATCTCAAAGGACTCTACCTCACCCTGGTCATCAATTGGGTGATCAAGCCTTTTACCATGGCTTTTTTCGGATGGATATTTTTCGAGCACCTGTATAAAGCATGGATTAGCCCTGAGGATGCTCAGCAGTATCTCGCCGGCGCTATATTGCTTGGTGCAGCTCCTTGTACTGCAATGGTTTTTGTCTGGTCGTATTTAACCAAGGGAGATGCCACCTACACACTCATTCAGGTTTCGGTTAACGATTTGGTTCTTCTTGTATTGTTCATACCAATCGTTCGCTTCTTATTGGGAATTACCGATGTTGAAATACCGTTTGATGTGCTTTTGAGTTCCGTGGTAATTTTTGTGGTAATTCCACTTTTGGCAGGCTACATCTCCAACCGTCTTTTGATTCGAAAAAGAGGAGAACAATGGTTCAAGGATGTATTTCTTGCACGTTTAAAACCTGTTGCCATTCTTGCCTTGCTATCTACACTCGTTTTACTGTTTGCTTTTCAGGGCGATAAAATCATTAATAACCCACTCGATATTTTACTCATCGCAATTCCTTTAACCATCCAAACCTATTTTATTTTCTTTCTTTCCTGGTTCATTGGAAAAAAATTAAAACTTCAACACTCTGTTTGTGCTCCGGCTGCGATGATTGGTGCCAGCAATTTTTTCGAACTGGCAGTTGCAGTTGCAATCTCGCTCTTTGGACTTAATTCCGGTGCTTCACTAGCAACAGTTGTTGGTGTATTAATTGAAGTACCTATTATGCTTTCGCTTGTAGCACTTGCCAACCGTTGGAGATACTAAAACATTAAGTTATGAATGCTTCTATAAAAAAATACTGCGACGAACTGGTTGCAGCTTTTGCTGAACTACCGGAAGAGCGAAAAAAATTGCTTTCCGGAATTTCTGAATACATCAAAAAGAAATCCGAATCAGGGAAAGATATTCACTTGGTTTACATATGTACACACAATTCAAGGAGAAGCCATTTCGGACAAGTCTGGGCAAAAACAGCAGCCGAATATTTTGGCATTCCCAACGTAAAAACCTATTCAGGCGGAACAGAAGCTACTGAATTTAATCCCAATGCCATTGCTGCGCTGGAAAGAGTCGGATTCCTCATCCAAAAGACAACAGAAGGAAAGAATCCGGTTTATCACGTTTTTTCCGGTGAGGATTCTTCCCCGAACATTTGTTTCTCTAAAGTGTACGATCATCCTGAAAATCCCCAAAAGGAATTTGCCGCCATTATGACCTGTAGTGATGCCGAACAAAATTGTCCGTTTATACCCGGAGTTGAATTACGCGTCGGAACAACCTACGACGATCCCAAAGCCTTTGATCACACTCCCCTGCAAAACGCTAAATACGACGAACGATGCAGGCAGATAGCAATGGAGAGTCTTTTTGTTTTTTCTCTATTAAAGTGAAACGGGTAGTAACATATTTCCTCCTTTCATTATTTTCTCTATTTGCGAAGACTTGTCTCAGCCAAAGTATCGATTACTTTGGAGTGTTTCCAACCGTAGATGCCTCCATTGACCTGAATTCATGTTTTTCCGCAAACGTTTATCTTTTTAATGCAATCAAACCTTATGCAAATACAATTTCAGGAACTGAAGACAAAGCCAGATCATTATATACTTATGGAGAAAGCGGACTCTCGTATAAGATCAATTCGGTTGTGAGCTTTACCGCGGCTTATGTCTATGAAAGACAAGAACCCTTTACTACGAACTACAGAAACGAACACCGCGTTTTTCCTCAGATCACTCTTAGGAACAACTTTAAGCGAATTGAGTTAAAACAACGATTGCGGTACGATTTGAGATTTATTCAAGACCGCATCAATGATAACTGGCCCTTTTATCATCGACTGAGATATTTGGCCGGAGCCAGGTGGACCATAAAAAATTCATCCAACTATATATTTGCCTATTCAGAATATTTTATTTCCTCCAAAAAAAATGATGGATTGCAATTCATTGAAAACTGGTCTGCATTACAATTCGGAAAAAAAATCAATGATCATCATTCTCTCGAAATTGGCCCCCTATTTGTGGGCTGGAAAAGAAATTCTGCAGGGGACTGGCTAAGGCAATATTACGTTCAATTTACCTGGGTTGCTAGACCAATATCTAAAAAGAGCTAATTTCTTTAAGCGTATCCATTCCGTTTTCAGGCTCAACATATCATCAAAGAATCAGCCATTTACATACGCATGGTATCTACAAACCGGGAAGTAAAAAACAGCAACCCGAAACCTGAAATTCTTATCTTTGTAAAAACAATTCATCCATGAAACTCGTCCTTCTTAGTATCGGAATCATGCTGCTGGCGGTAGCAGGTATTGCAGTAAAACTGTGGATGAAAAAAGACGGGAAATTTGCCGGGACATGCGCCAGCAACAACCCAATGCTACGCGACGAAGGAGTTAGTTGCTCCGTTTGCGGTGCTCGTCCGGAAGAACAGTGTAAAGCTGAAGATTGATATCAATCCTTCTTTTCCTTTATTGAAGATTTCAGTCCTTCACTCATCCAGGTAAGGAATTCTCCATTTTCTCCTGAATAGATCAGATAGGCATCCAAATAAAGTTGCGGATAATCTGTTATAAATTCTTTTGCCTTCTCAGTCCCCATTACCATAAAAGCAGTAGCAACTGCATCGGCAAGCGCAGCATCATAGGTGACAACAGTTGCACTCAGCAAGGAATGCTGAACAGGATATCCTGTTTTTGGATCAATGGTGTGCGAATATTTTACGCCGTTTTTTTCATAAAACTTTCTGTAGTTGCCCGAAGTAGCAAGTGATCTATCGTTTAGCTCTACAGTAGCAATTAATCTATGTTCAGCATTTATATCGCTGGGTTGTTCAATACCAATTGTCCATATTCTTCCTTCACGGTTCTTTCCCTTTGCGCTGACTTCACCACCAATTTCTACCATGTAATTGGAAATACCGCGATCCTTCAGCATACGTGTCACAACATCTACCGAATACCCTTGCGCCACGGCGTTGAAATCAAGTTGCATTTCAGAATCACCGGTTTTTAGTACTCCATTCTCAAAAGCAACCGGTTCAAAATTCATGTGCGCCAGATAAGCTTGAATCTTTTTTTCATCCACCTTTTCCGGCGCCTCCGACTGACGCGCAAAGCCCCAGTAGCGTACCAATGGCATGACTGCCGGATTGAAATCCCCTTTCGTGTAATAATACACTGATTGTGAAACGCGTAAAACTTCTTCAAAATAACCTTTTCTACTTTGCATTGGACGATCTTCTGAACGCATTGCATTGATGGTTGAAATAGTGCTTGAATCAACCCATAAGGATAATTCCATATCAATTTCACGAAGGATCTGAGCAATTTCATTGGAAAGATCAACAGAATCGCGGCTAATGTATTTTACAGTGAAGGTAGTGCCCTGTGCTTCACCTTCCAATTCAAAAAAATAATCTTCTTTTTTCGTTGATAAAGAGGAAGTATTTTTTTCACTTCCGCACGAAAACAAGAGACTGCTTAAAATCAAAAAAGAAAAAAATCGTATCCTCATGATTATTTGGTTTTGTCGTTTAACTGTAACCTGAAATACCGATTGGGTTGATTGGAATGTGAATCATCTGGAAAGCGAAACCCCACTACAAAAGCCTCGTTGGTTTCCCAGCAAGCATCATAGGGTTCATAGGTACTCAAAATCAAAACTACCTTTTCTTCCCAGTGACCGGTATTATTTTTCCGAAAATACTGTATGCTGTTATTGGTATACATGGCAGTAAGGTCACCATTACAGCTCACCACGTTTTTTCCGTTTTCTGAGATTCTGGGCATCCCATCACAATCTGTACGTTCGCCATTGAGGAGAGAAATAAAACAGAATCCATACCATTCATATCCATCCATTCTGAACAATGCAAGTTCCTTTTCGATTCCTTGAAAACTATGGTGAACATACTCCTCCCCTTCTTCGGGCTTATCACGGAGTTCAACATCTTTAGTTATGGCGTGGATTGCCCATGTCAGGGTGTCAGTTCTGCTTACTTGATCGACCCAGGCCATTTTTATGTTGGAAGATTCTCCAAAACCATCGCGTAATTTCTTCAATCTTTCGGCTGATTTTTCAAATTGTTCTTTCGTAATTTCTTCTGCAATAAAAAAGAACTGCAATTCATTTAGCAATGTATCCGTAACAATATGCACCTCTTCATTCAGTGATGAATCAACATCACCCGTTGTAATTGTTTTTGTTTCTTCACTTGTACAGGAAGCAAGAACAACACATCCGGTAATTACAATTTTATACAGTTTCAAATTCCACCTCATATCCTGATTGATTACGAATATTACTTACCATACCTCCTTCAAAAAGAAGGTACTGACCTTTTATTCCTGTGAGCACACCACTGAT
>JBKBUQ010000106.1:0-10033 GCA_046289975.1 Flavobacteriales bacterium
GGAAAAAAGGAAGCAAAGGATAAGGAAGGGTGACCTGTTAAACGGTGAATTTGTGGTTGAAGAATGAGAATCCCTATTGATGCAATTGCGGCAAACCATTGGTTGATTTCAAATTTTTTAAGAATCAAAAAAACAAACAAAGCACATAAAACCAGGCTTGCGAATAAGCTTAGATGTAGGATTGGAATGGCATAAGCTTGAAGTGCAGGTACTGTTTGAAATAGCCAGGCAAAAGCAGGCATTCCGTCGGTATAACCGTAATGTTCACCATAAGGGTAATTCATTCCGGTGAATTGCAGGTAGCTCGGATCGTTTTCAATGTGATATTTCATCACATAGTACGATTTCATTCCATCCCCTTGATCCGTTAATAAAAAGGAATTTGGGGAAAAAATTATGTGACTGTAAAAGGAAAGAAGAAAGATTGTCGATCCAAATACAACGAACAGAGAAGCTGATTTTTTATAAAGAAAACCTACCATCAGGCATGATTTTCTCTTAGAAGTTTATTTTCTAAATTCTTGCGGATATCATCCAATTCTCCTTTCGGAATGGCATTGATGAGTTTACGGGTGTATTCTGATTTCGGATTGGCGTAAATGCGTTCTGCAAGATCAAGCTCTTCAATTTTTCCTTTGTTCATTACGATCATCCGGTCGCGCAATAATTTTAAAACACAAAAAAAGTGCGAAATGAAGATGTAGGTAAATCCAAATTCACGTTTCAATTCATTCAGCAGATTCAAAACTTGAGCCTGTACAGAAACATCTAGCGCAGAAACGGATTCGTCGCAAATAATAAATTTTGGTTGCAATGCGATTGCACGGGCAATGCAAATCCGTTGGCGTTGTCCGCCGGAAAATTCATGAGGATAACGACTGAAATGAGAAGGACGCATATTCACCCGCTCCAGAATTTCTACCACGCGGTTTTTTCTTGCCTTATCTGTATCAAGAATACCATGAACGCGCATAGGTTCCATTATTGCTTCTCCTATGGTCATCCTTGGGTTTAATGAGGAATAGGGATCCTGAAAAATGATTTGAATATCCTTTCTTATCGGACGCATCTCCTGTTGTGAAATAAAGGTAATGTCTTTCCCCTGAAAAGTAATTTTTCCTTCATGAGGTTCTACCAAGCGAAGAATAGTTCTTCCTAAAGTTGTTTTTCCGCAACCTGACTCCCCAACAAGCCCCAATGTTTCTCCCGGATAAACATCAAAGGTCACATCATCAACTGCCTTGATGTAATCACTCACTTTACCGAACATGTTTCTGCCAGCTGGAAACCATGTTTTCAGATTATGAACTTTTAAGATTGGCTCAGATGCATAAAGTTTTTCCTGTTCACTCTTTCGCTGATACGGATCTTCAATTAAATTGTGAATCACCGACTGAATAGTAACATTCGTTTCTGTAATGTTGCCTTGCTCGTCGGTATTCATAAAATCACTTACCGTTGGTAACGAACGCATGCGGTTATTCAATTTGGGACGACAGGCAAGAAGCCCTTTTGTGTACGGATGTTGTGGATTGGTGAATATGTCAAGTACGCTTCCTTGTTCAACAATTTTTCCTTTGTACATCACCACCACCTTGTCTGCAAGCTCTGCAATAACACCCAAATCATGGGTAATAAAGAGAATACCAAGATTGTTCTTCGCCTGAAGATCATTCATCAGATCGAGAATTGTTTTTTGAACGGTTACGTCAAGGGCTGTTGTTGGCTCGTCTGCAATGAGAATTCCCGGATTGCAACTCATGGCCATCGCAATCATCACACGCTGCTTTTGTCCGCCTGATAACTGATGGGGATAGGCATCGTACACGCGTTCCGGTCGTGGAAGTTTAACCTGTTTGAAAAGATCGATTACTCTTCCTTTTGCAACGGCCCGGCTTTTGGAGAAAATGGAGAGATATATTCCTGTTAGTGTAAGCGAAAACCCGGCAATCAGCGAGGCCCATCCTACTAATTGATTGAATTCACCGGAGACAAGAATGACAAATGCGATCAGAAACAGGATGGAAGAAGCAACGAAAAAGAGGTTTTTATTGTTTTCCAGGAAAAGACGAAAGCGCGAAAGTTCCGGGAAACGTTCGTGACGCAAAATGGCTTCTGCAACCTGCTCCCCACAAGTGAGAACCGGATTGAGTGAGGTCATTGGCTCCTGGAAAATCATTGCAATGTCATTTCCACGATGCGATTGCATTTCCTTTTCAGAAACCTGAAGCAGATCGATGGTTTCTTTTTCGCCGTGATAAATGACCTGACCCCCTGTAATTCTACCGGGAGGAGAGGGGATAAGGCGCATAATGGAAAGGGAAGTAACCGACTTTCCTGAGCCGGATTCTCCAACAATTCCAATAGTCTCTCCCTTATGCAAGGTAAAGGAGACATCATTCACTGCCTTGGTTACAACACCATCGCTGGTGAACTCGGTAACCAGGTTGCGCACTTCCAGTATAGGTTCTTTTCCCATGGGGGATCAATTCTCAAGAGGCTAAAAATAAGGTGTTTTAATGACTCAGGCAATGATCTTTTTGTATTCGGGTACCCTCTCGCTCAGCAAGTAGTTTCCTTCGACCATCCCATATAGGCAAGCGACGGATCTTCAGGATTTCAATTCCGGGCTGTTTTTAATAGGGCAAAAGACAGCTTATTTGCCTGTATTTCTTTGGGAAGGCCGAGTGATCATGCTAATTTTGACCAGCTAAAATTAGATTATGGAGCATCAGGTTAAGATAGGTTTGTTCGGATTTGGTTGTGTGGGACAAGGGCTCTACGATGTGCTTTCGCAAAGTCGTGGCTTTAGAACAACCATTAAACGCATTGTTGTGAAAGATCCTTCAAAAAAAAGAAGTTTACCTGCATCGATGTTTGCATACGATAAAAATGAAATTCTCAACGATCCTGAGATTAATCTGGTGGTTGAATTGATCGACAATGCAAATGATGCATTCGAAATAGTTTCAACCGCGCTTCGTAATGGTAAAAATGTAGTGAGTGCAAACAAGAAAATGATTGCCGAAAATTTTGAAGAGCTGGTTCGTTTGCAATATGAATTTGGCACCTCGCTGTTATATGAGGCTTCTTCCTGCGGCTCAATTCCTATTTTGCGGAATCTTGAAGAGTATTATGATAATGAATTGTTGCGTGCTGTAAGCGGAATTTTTAACGGTTCCTCCAACTATATTCTTACTAAAGTCCAGAATGAACATATGGATTATGCAACGGCATTGCGTCAGGCTCAGGAGCTAGGCTTTGCGGAAAGTGATCCTACACTCGATGTTGAGGGATTTGATGCGAAATACAAACTGGTTATCATAACAGGCCATACTTTCGGCGTATTTGCACGACCTGAAGATGTGTTGAATCTGGGAATTGGTAATCTTGCAGTGGGTGATGTAGAATTTGCGCAGTCAAGAGGAAAGCGAATTCGACTGGTTGCAAACACGTTTCAGCTCGATGATCAGCGTATTTCTTTGTTTGTTACGCCCCGACTTGTAGCAAAAGATGATCAATTGTACAATGTGAACAATGAGTACAATGCTGTAATTCTGGAAGCAGCATTTTCGGATAAGCAATTGTTCGTGGGTAAGGGTGCGGGCGGACACCCTACCGGAAGCGCAGTATTGTCTGATATTTCTGCCAATGCCTACCATTACCGCTACGAGTATAAAAAATACCATCAACAGGCGCGATTTACTTATTCCACAGAAATTGAATTGGAAGTTTACCTGCGTAGTAATGATCCGGTTTTGTTCGATGAGATTGGATTTACTTCGATTTCCGAAAGGGGGATTAATTATGTTTCCGGTGTGAATTATGTGATCGGAACAATCGGTCTCAAGGATCTGATTCGTCATCGTGAAAGGATCAATGCATCAGGATCATTTCTTGCTGCTACCGGAGAAGTGATCGTTTTAGATGGCTCTCGTAAGGAGCGCAAACAATTATCTGAAAGCGTTGGCGTCTGAATCTGAACAGGAGCAGAAAAGCTTTATCTTTGAAAGACTGTCATGGGTCTTTCAGCTGTCATTATCACCTTTAACGAGGAACGCAATATCGCTCGCTGTATCGATAGTCTGCAAGGTGTTGCCGATGAAATTCTGATTATCGACTCCGGATCAGCCGATAGAACAATTGAGATTTGTAAGGAGAAAAATGTAAAGTGGATTCAACAAAGCTGGTTGGGATATTCTGCACAGAAAAATTTCGGCAATCAACAAGCTGCCAATGATTGGATTCTTTCGATAGATGCTGACGAAGCTATTTCCACGGAATTAAAAGAAGCCATCCTTCAGGTAAAATTGAATGCACCGCTCTCGGTTTGTTCATTTAATCGGTTGACCAATTACTGTGGTACTTGGATAAAACACGGAGGTTGGTATCCGGATACGAAAGTCAGAATGTTTGATCGGAGAAAAATAAAATGGGAAGGTGAAATTCACGAACAACTTATTGGATTCTCTTTTACTGAAGTAAAATTTCTAGAAGGAGATTTGCTGCATTACTCCTATTATTCGGTCGATGATCATTACCGGCAAACAGAAAAATTCACCTCCCTTTCCGCTGAGGACCTGTTTGCGAAAGGATATAAGCCCGGAGTTTTGAAAGTGCTCTTTAGTCCGATGATCCGGTTTATATCAGGATATTTTTTCAAGGCCGGATTTCTTGATGGTAAAGCCGGATTTCGTATTGCACAAATTTCGGCTGCAGCAACACGAATGAAGTATGGAAAACTGCGTGAGCGTTATAATTCTTCTAAATGAAAAAGGTTTTGCTTGAAATGGAAAAATTGCGTTATCCCTCTACAGGATTGGGGCAGTTTTGTTTGCATTTGGGTAAATCCATGGCGAAGGAAGATAATAAGGGACTCGATCTTCATTTTTATCTTCCTGAAAACCGTGTGGGCGAATTTGGAAATCAGTTTCATTATCATGTTAGGAAACCCTGGCATAAAGTCTTTATTCCGGGTTCTTCCGGGTTTGATGTTTGGCACTGTATGCACCAGGATTCTGCCTACCTGCCGTCCGGTAACGCAAAACTTTTGCTTACGGTACACGATCTAAATTTTATGCAAAAATATACCGGCGCAAAATTGAAGGCAAGGTTCCAACGCCTGCAAAAAAAAGTAGATCGATCTTCAGGTATTGCTGTTATCTCCGAATATACAGGTAAAATTTTAAAAGAAAACATCAAAATTTCTGATATTCCGGTTAAGGTGATCTACAACGGAAATCCACTTCAGCAGTTTTCAGAGGCGAAGCAACCTGCATTTATTCCTGATCGAAAATTCTTCCTGGCAATAGGTGTGCTTTCTCCACGAAAGAATTTTCATGTTTTACCACCGCTATTGAAAAAATTTCCGGATCATTTTCTCGTTGTTGCCGGACCCGAGCACTCTACCTATTCAAAGACTATTATTGAAGCTGCAGAATATTGGGGGGTTAAAGACCGACTCATCATATGCGGATCGGTGAATGATGAACAAAAATCTTGGCTCTATAAAAACATGGAAGCCTTATTGTTTCCATCGCTTTCCGAAGGATTTGGATTGCCGGTGATAGAAGCAATGAGCTTGGGGAAACCTGTTTTTTTATCACGCCTGACCAGCTTACCGGAAATTGGTGGTGATCAGGCTTTTTATTTTGATGATTTTTCTCCGGAATGCATTCAAAGTACGGTGGAGAGTGGTCTGCAATTGTATACATCACGGCCGGAAATTCCCAACGCTCTCATTCAACACGCAGCGAAGTTTTCATGGGAAAATGCAGCAAAAGAATATTTGAAATTCTACAGAGAGATCTAGATTTTTTTTGTTTCAGAGAAGTAGGAGAATAGTCCTGTAAAAAAACAGAAATAGGTGATGCCTGCCTGCGTTTCAAGAGTGTCTTCTGTGAAAAAGGAAATCAATGCGCCTGAATAGAATAGAAGAAATACGATATTTTTTTCTTTTAAAGCCCTTGCAAAAGGGTAGAATGCAAAGAAAATGAAAAGCACAATACCTGGTAGTCCGAAAGCAACTCCCATTGCAATAAATTGATTGTGGGAGCGTAATCGGTTGTTTTTTGGAAGTGGAGATTCTTTTTTTTCGTAGGCACGATCAAAGGCCAATTGCGCATCACCGGTGCCAACTCCTGCCCAAATGTTTTCACGAAAAATACCTATGCCGGTCGACCAAAATTCGAATCGTTGTGTTAGCGAATTTCCGGTGTAATAATTATTGGTGAGGTAGGAATCTATCTCAAAAACAATTTCTTCCAGCCTTCGCTTTAATCCACTTTTTTGAACGTAATTAACGTTGGCAATGCCATTTTCAATATGATGAATATCTTCATTGTCTAATGCATACACCCCTTTTCTGTCCTTGTGTAAACCCTTGCTTGTTAAGTATCGAACGATAGTTCCGTAAATCCGCTGACCTTTTTTGTCATTACCATCGAATGAGATTTTGGATCTTTCATTCCATGCTTGCTCGAGTTCCTGCAAACATAAATGACTCCAGGTATAATAACCGTTTTCAAGCATAGTATTATCGCGGTAATGGGTGTAGTAACATCCGTCGTCCGATTGTAATGCAAAAGTTTTTGGGTCTTCTTTTGGTTTGCGCAATTCAAGAATGCTTTTTTGAATGGAGAGGAGAATAAATAATAGTCCTGCCAATAGCACAACAGGAATTCCAATTTTAATCCATCGCTGAGAGGATTGATAGGCCAGTACACAACCAAAGAGAAGTGCTGTACTGCATAATATAAAAATTCCTGTTGCCGATTCAATCAGGTAGAGAAAATAGATAAACCATAAATTAATGGCAATCGCAGTGAAAGCCGGAATCATCCGGTGTTTTAAACGCAACCACCACAATAGTACTACGCTAACGCAAACAACAAGAGATAAGCGGATATGGGAAACAAAGGGAGAAATATTTCGGATATCGCTGATGTCTTTGCTTACCGGTAACCACTTAAGATAAATACCGAAGGAGATCAAGGTGGAAATAAGTGTTGCAGCAACGATAAGCGCAAGCAGATGTTTTAATTTCTTCGGTTCAGGTTGAGGGGAAGAAGCAAAAAACAAAGGGAAAAGCAGGAGTGGGATTTTAATTCGGATGTCATTGAAGGCGTATTTATAGTCTTCTGTCCATAACAATGCAACCAAATGAAGCAGGAACAAAGTTGCGGATAAGATGACATAAGGAGAACGAATTCCTATTGCGATCCGGTTTTTTAAATAAGGAAAAGAAATCCATGCAATTGAAAAAAGTATGCCTCCAACACTCATCAGGAAAACAGATGTGCTCAAACCTACACCCAGAAACAGGAGTGCAAGAAACTGAAGTTGGGATGCGTATCGTTGAAGGATCACCTTTTATTTCTTACCGGTGTTTTTTCCGCTAAGAATAGATGAATAACGAGCAGGATCGGAAAATAGTGTGAGCGCTTCCTGAATTTCTTCATCGGCACGCAGCGAATGTTCTATTTTCCCGTTTTGATAGTAGTATCGCCCAACAATTTCTAATTCAAGAAAATCAATTATCTCATCCTTGAATCGTACGAGATCATCTTCTTTATTGGGTTGTAGTTTTTTTAGCAAAGCTGCAAATTCAGACTCGGCACCGGTGAAATATTTCTCACGCTCCGCTGTCTTTTTGAGCTCTTCAAATTTTTCTTCGCTTGCTGTTTTGTAAGAGAAATCCTTTGCAGATGCAAACTTTAAAAATTCCTGGTAGATGTTGTCGGTTACTCTAAAGTCACGCGCAGTGGCAACCGATTTATTCTCCCTGTGGAATTTCGTTGCAAAATCAAAAATGATATTCTGAGTGTACAGAACAGTCGCAATTCTGGAGTAGGTTTTTCGGTTTACCATTACATCAGGATCTACTCCGCGGCCTTCAAAAACATCGCGACCATTTTTTGTTTTGAATTTTTTCAAAAGCGAGTCGGCCATTACCGTAGCTTTTCCCCCTTTATCTTTGTTGGAATAATCCAGCTTCTGAACGCATCTTCCGCTTGGAGTCATGTATTTGGATATGGTAAGCTTCACCATGGTGTTATAGGGAAGATTTCTTGTTTGTTGTACCAACCCTTTACCGAAGGAACGTTGCCCAATCACAACTCCCCGGTCGAGATCTTGTATCGCCCCGGAAACAATTTCTGATGCGGAGGCGCTTCCTTCATCAACAAGAACTACCAGGGGAATTTCAGTGTCAAGCGGATTGTCTTTAGTTGGATACGTATAATTCGTATTGGGAGCTCTGCCTTTTTGTTTAACAATTACGGTGCCTTTTGGTACAAATACACCTACTATGTTCACCGCTTCTGTAAGTAAACCTCCTCCGTTACCGCGTAAGTCAAAAACCAACTGCTTCATTCCTTTTCCTTTTAGATCGTAGAATGCTGCTTTTACTTCAGAGCTTGCAGATTGAGTAAAACCAGTAAGCTTAATATAGCCGGTCTTTGCATCAATCATCCCGAAATAGGGAACGTCTTTGATTTTGATTTCTTCACGGGTAAGCGTACGTTCAAGTTCGGATGATTCGCCTTCACGTTTTACTTTAATTTTCACTTTGGTGCCGGGTGCGCCTTTCAAAACTTTACTCACCTCATCTGAGTCCATTCCTTTAACCGACTTTCCGTCCACTTCCACAATAACATCTCCGGCAATCAATCCTGCTTTATGCGCAGGGTAACCTTCATAAGGATCCGTAATCTGAACATACTCTCCCGATTTCCGAATGAGTGATCCTATTCCTCCGTACTGACCGGTAGTCATGAACCGATAATCCTCAATATCCGATTCGGGATAGTATACTGTGTATGGATCGAGTGATTGAAGCATGGCATCGATTCCTGTTTTCATCAGTTCACCCGGTTTGGGTTCGTCGACATAAAGCAGGTTAAGCTCTTTGTAAACAGCACCAAAAATTTCAAGATTTTTTGTGATCTCAAATTCATTGCTGTTTTGCGGACGAAACGATAAACCGATGAATCCTGTAAAGAGGATCAACGCGCCGGATATAAAAAGGGTTCTGGTTTTCATGTGTAATCTTATTCTGCTGAATTTGTTTCCAGCTCTTTATTCAAACGTTGTAAAAGTACAATTATTTTATCCCTGACCTCCTGACCTTTTGGCATCTCCTTGCCAACAAACAGAAAAGCAACAGCAATTTTTTTCTGCTTTTCCTCACAGCATTTTCTCAGCTCAGATTTGTTTAACCTGTAGGCTTCTCGCATGATTCTCTTGATCCGGTTGCGGTCGACAGCCTTTTTGAAGTTTCGTTTAGGGGCACTAAACATCACCTGTACAACATCCTCCAGGTCTGCGTCCTGCCAAACCATGCGCACCGGGTGAGCCAGCATCGATTGGCTTCCTTTTGTGAAAAGCTGTTCGATGATTTTCTTTCGGTGAAGCCGCTCGGATTTTGGAAAGGTGGACAAGGCTTTTTTTTTACAAGTTACAACATCCGCCTCTCCGGAGTAGATTCTTGATAAAGTAAATGTGAACGGAAGATTGTTGGAGAAGATTATTTCTCCTTGTGATTCTTGATGAAATGTTCAATCGCCATTGTCATGCTCGGGGCATTGGGCATCGGCGCCTGAAGATCAAGACGAAGTCCCGCAGTTTTAACAGCTGCTGCAGTAGTAGCCCCAAAAGCTGCAATAAGGGTTTTGTTTTGCTTGAATTTTGGGAAATTCTGCAGCAATGATTCAATTCCCTGTGGTGAGAAAAAAACCAGCATATCGTATTTGATATCGGCAAGATCACTCAGATCACTTGCTACGGTTTTATACATTACCGATTTGGTGTACTTGATGTTGTGCTGATCCAGTACATCGGTAATTTCTTGTTTGTGAATATCTGAGCAGGGCAACAGAAAATTTTCTTCTTTGTGTTTCTTAATGACATCCAGAAGCTCAATGAATTTTTGTTTACCATGAAAAATCTTTCGCTTACGGTAAACAACATATTTCTGCAGATAATAGGCTGTCGATTCGCTGATGCAAAAATACTTCATGGTATCAGGAACAGT
>JBKBUQ010000107.1:0-9928 GCA_046289975.1 Flavobacteriales bacterium
GGAATTCAATCGGAGGTTGGCAATATCGGATTAACCTACCAGTATATTGGCGATGCACCATTGGCTTTAGTTTACCACGCAAAAAGTCTTGAGATGGCTGAGCAGGCAGGATCTCTTTCCGGTCAGATCAGCACATTGAACAACATTGGGATCGTTTATTTCATGCAGAATTTGTATTCCAAAGCATTGGAGATTCATTTACGTGCACTAGAGTTATGCAATCAGCATCAGAACAAGAAGGATTTTGTTTATGTATTGGGTAGTATTGCGAATGATTATAAGGGATTAAACAAATTAGATACAGCGGTGTTGTTTTATGAACGCGCCATAGTCTATTGCAAGGAAGTAGGAATGATTGCCAATCTTGCGCACAATACAGCTAACATGGCGGAAGTTTATCTCGATAAGAAAGAATTCAAAAAATCCTTGCAGAATAATATAGAGGCATTGGCAATGTATCAGAAGATGGGAATGCTTCCGAACGAAGTACGGTCGTACGGAAATATTGCAATGACCTACCACAAAATGAATGATCAACTACTTGCAGAAAAGAACGCTGTAATTTCATTGGAGAAGGCAATTAAAATTTCAACTCCAGAGGTGATTCGTTATGCATCACGTATTGGTTATATCGTAAGTTTAAAGAGTAACACACCGCAGGTTTCATTGAATCGGCTTTCTTTATTGAGAAAATCTTCCTGGCAACAGATGGAGTTGAGTTATTTTTCTTTGTCGGAACGTGAGCGCGAGGAGTTTTTTGAGTTGGTGGAAAGTGATTTTGGAGATTATTTTGATTTTACAGTTAAGCACCATAGACAATTTCCTGCACTTGCAGATACCATGTACAACATTGTTCTGGGGATAAAAGGACTCTCGCTTCGATCGAATACTTATTTGAGAAATTCAATTTTACAGAGCAACGACACTGCATTGATCAGCCAGTATAATCGGCTGGTGGAATTGAAAAACAGGATTGCACGGGAACTTGCTTCCGGGGTTCGTAATATTCCATTGGAGAATGAAGCCAACGAATTGGAACGATCCGTTATTGCCTCTTCTAAAGTATTCAGTGATTTCGACAGGATTAGGAAGCTCGACTGGAAGGATGTACGAAATGGATTAAAGAAGGATGAATGTGCAATTGAGTTTGTCGATTACGAAACTCGTTTTGATTCATCATTATCTATTCTTTATGCTGCGTTAATCATTAAGAAGGATAGTGAACACCCCGAGCTTGTACAATTGTGCACGCAAAAGGAGCTTGAAAGAATTCTTGGAAATACTCAGGAAAAAAATGTGAATTATGTAAAGCGCTTGTATGGGACGAAAGGAAAGTACAGGTCTGAATTGTATGCGAAAATCTGGCAGCCACTTGAGCCGCAGTTGAAAGGGATTAAAAAAATCTATTATTCCCCGAGCGGTCTGCTTCATACTGTTTCCTTTTCTTCATTAAGCGGAGGCGGTAATTCCTTTATCGCTGATAATTATAATTTGCAACAATACTCAAGCACCGGCACAATTGCGTTTGCAGCGAATCAGATGCAATTAAAGAATGCAGAGGTATTGCTGATGGGTGGAATCGATTATTCGGGCTCAAATGGAAAAGGCTGGTCGTATTTACCAGGTACAGAAGAAGAAGTGAAAACACTGAATTCACTTTTTACCGCAAACAAGCTGAATACATCTTGCTACTCTTCTTTAAGCGCGAGCGAAGCAATTGTTAAGGAAAGAGGTGCAAAGGCAGATATCATTCATATCGCAACACATGGTTTTTCGTTCTCGCAGGGTAAACCGGAAAATAAGTCCGAATATGTGGAATACGGTGATGTGGTTTTTAGGGGAACAGGTTCGTATGCGGATTTAAGTTTCATCAGTAATTCCAATCCTATGATGCGATCTGGTTTGGTGATGGCCGGTGCAAATTCAGTTTGGGAGCGAGATCCTGCTTCAACAACAGAGGATGGAATCTTAACCGCTTTGGAAGTTTCCAACCTTAATTTGAGTAAAGCAAAATTGGTTGTTCTTTCTGCTTGCGAAACGGGCTTGGGTCAGGTAAAGGGAAGTGAAGGCGTGTATGGATTGCAACGTGCATTTAAAATGGCGGGAGCGAAATTTGTTATTATGAGTCTTTGGCAGGTTCCCGATAAGGAAACCTCAGAGTTCATGACGTTGTTTTATGGCCGCCTTCTAAAAACGAATGATGTTCGGATGGCATTTGAAAATGCGCAAAAATCCATGCGTAAAAAGTATGATCCCTACTATTGGGCTGCATTCGTGTTAGTGGAGTAATCAGTTGTTACTTTCTTTGCTGCCGAAATGAAATTTTCCATTTTGAAAGCGCTTCATGATTTCAAGTGAACGATTGACTCTTGTTTCAACTTTTTTTCCTTCCGCGACCCATGTGCAAATCTGGCGTTTCATCCCCGGTGGCAATTTGTTGAATTGTTGATTTATCTCCGGCTCCATTTCAAAGATGGCATCAAGTTCTTCAGGAATAATGAGTTCCGGAATTTCAGGGTCAAATCGTAAACTGCATGAAACGGTGTCCCCTTCACTTATTCCGGTTTTTTTGCGGATATCTCCACCAATTATCAACCTGTGAAAACCCGAAGATTGTGGCATGAGTGATCGTTTAAACGATACTTTATTTAGAGTGAGAATAACACGTATCGAACCCTTTTTTCCGAATAATTTTTCTGCTGATAGTGGAAATTCTATATAATGAAATCGAATTCCGGATGTTTCACGTAACACTTCTGCTAAAAATGGATATTCTGTTTGTTTATTAGATTTCATGAACTAATCTAATAAAAATTTATTGATACAATCCTGTTGGGATTCAGGATGCTGGCACTTGAAAGGTCTTCATTGTCTGCCTGGCCCTGAAAACATGTTGATATATTGTTATTTTTAAGATGTGAAACGGAATGGCTACACCTGGCCGCGAGATTTATGCCTACTACTACAACTGCTGAACAAAAACATTTTGAAATAAGTAAGATCCGACTTGCTGTTCGGCTTTGTGCTTTGCTGTGTTGCATGTTTGGAATAATGACGGTAATCGAATTTTTTGGATCACTTCAAAATTTTTATCTCGATGGATTTTGTTTTTTGCTTTCGCTTGGATTTTTACTATTTCTGCTGAAAACAAAAAATTATAAACCTATTTATCTAATTGGATCATTCTCAATTACCATTATTTGTTTTTTTACACTAAACAGTTTTTTTCACGATACGCATAATGCCGTTTTCCTTTGGATGATTTATGCAGTAATGCTTGCTTATTGGGGTGCAGGCCTGACTGCAGGTGCAACTATACTTGTACTGAATATTTTTTCGGCTGTTTACTACCACTTGTTTTCCCTTGAGATTAATGTAAGTTCATTACGACCTATAGATACCGGTGTAAAAACAGCACTTATTGTTGAGGTGGTAGTTGTAATGTTGGCAATTGCATTGTTGTTGTATCAATTTGTGAATAATTACAGGATCTCACTATCAAAACTCAGTGATGTTAATGAGGAGTTGAAGGAAGCAAACACCATGCTTTCTGCTAAAAATGCGGAAAATGTTCTTTTGTTAAAGGAGGTACATCACAGGGTGAAAAACAATTTACAGATCATCATAAGTTTGCTTCGCTTGCAATCAGGTGGGCTTCCTAAAGAATCAATGGAGCGGTTTGATGATGCAATTAACAGAATCCTTACAATGGCCTTGATACATCGTAAACTTTATCAGTCGAATGATTTGTCGGTTATTGAAATTGAAGCCTATGTGCGCGATTTGGTTTCCGGATTATCGGATAAAGAAACAATTAAATTAACTGTTGATTCGGAGGTGAAAAACTTCGGTCTTAAGACAATTGTTCCGCTTGGATTAATGCTGAACGAGTTGTTATCCAACTCCTATAAACATGCTTTCATGGAAAAAGAAAACGGAGAGATTTTGCTACGAATAAGGGCTGATGGAACTGGTGCGTTTTTACTTGAATACAGCGATAGTGGGACTTGGATAGAAAATGATGTGACGACCGAACGTTTTGGTTTGGATTTGATTGAAACCTTGACTGAACAAATGGAAGGAAGCATTGAACGAAAGGGATCTTCATATGTGTTCAGACTCAAAAATCTTGATATTTAATTAGGGTAAACACCGTAGTAACCAATTCCCATAATCCGGTTATATTAGTGTTATCAAGATGTTTACTATGCTTCGTTATCTGTTTATATTATTGTTTGTAGGTGCTCGTTTGAGTGCTTTTTGGGTATCTATTCCAATTATTAGTTGTTCCGGCGCTGTTGTGGATGGGTATGAATTACCTAAGGGGAAGATGTTGGAATTGATGCATCCGGCGCAGTACGCAGGTCAGTATTGTTTTATTCAGACTTCTAAGGGATGGGGACTGTATGATCGAAATTTTTCGAGTTGGGTGTTGAATCCTGAATTTGATTTTCTGGAGCAGCTCGATGAATGGATCGTGGTGGTAAAAAATGCGAAAGTCCGTATGTTCCATTTGCGGACCCGTACGTATCTGAACGATTATGATGCCGGTTTCAGCGCTATTCTTACGGCTTATGATGGTGATAAGTCTTGGTACGTGCAGGAAGGTCAAAAGTGGAAAAGGCTGACTTGGATAGAAGGTAAGCCATCAATACCAAAAGATCAGGAAGGTTATTTCGATAATAAAGCCTACACTACACACAGTGTAAAAATCGAAGAGGGGAAAATTCTTGTTGAAGTCCGCACACGATTTCCCAAACCTTCCTTTCCTCTGGTGAACATCGATGCTTTCGGGACAGCGTACGATTCGCTGGACAAAAACGGCAATCTGGTTTACCCTCCGCATAGCCCGGATTTGATTGGGGTTTCGGTTTACGATTTAAAATCAAAAAAATCGATCATACGCTCAACCGATTATTACAAAGCCAATTTTCTGAACGGAAGATACATTCTGGTAAAAGAAAATTTAAAACAAACCCCAACATTAGCGTATGCACTGACTGATTCAAAAGGCAATTTTTTATTTCGTGATCTATCGCTGAGAGAGTTGGTAAAAGATCCGTTCAGGTACCCGTCCCTGTTCGGATTTCCAAAAGGCACATCGTTTAATGGAGATATGGTCAATGAACGATTTGGGTTCTATTCGAAGGAGCAACTTTTGAATATTACGACTCTTAAAGGAGCCGGTATTTTTGATCTTGAACGTGGAAGATGGAATATTCCTCTTGGGGGAGAAGCAGTGTTCGCCCCATGGATGCAGGATTTTTATATTATTTACGGTGATGGAACTTTTTATTTTCAGCATCCTGATTCATTGACGCCTTCATTCTCATTATCGGGTGATGAAATGAGTTATGATTTCGGGAAAACAGACATCATGGCCCCATTATTTGGTGTTGTTCGAGCCGGGGAAAAATTGGCAGTCCATCAACTTGTAAATGCCGAGGCAGGAGCGAAAGAACGATTCAATGAATTGGTACCCGGAACGCAGGCTTCCATTCGAAGAAAATATTTTCATTGCGATATTGAAGTAAGGGATAGTATTGTTTTATTTTCTGTTTTTGCACCACAGTTGCGGTCCATGGAATTTTTTTACAGTGATGAGGTTGTTGAAGACAGACCGCCAGTTCCTATCGAGCAATATGCGTTTAATCGAGCCGCCATTTTTGACCGGGTGAGTAAGCAATGGTTGGTGGTAACCGATAGTTGTAGCCGAATAGTTCCGAATGGAAAAAATTATATTTATTTCACCAATAAAGGATCATATTCGTTCTGTGTAAAGGATCATATTCCTGCAATTGTTCCGGTAACAAAAACGTTTTTAGCAACGGCTGCTGATTTTTCCACATTATTAGGAAAGACCGTTCAGGAAGTAAGACTGGTTACGATGCCTATTGAGTATGTGCCTGATACTATTGAGCAGGATTTGCGTATTGTTAGATTAAATGGAAAAGAAGGCGTGTTCGATTTGGTGAAATTGAAGTGGTTGTTAGGACCTGAATACGACAGGATAGAAAGCATGCAATACACTCCTCATTTTCTTTTGTACAAGGGTGGTCGTTTACAATTAGCCGATCGTTCCGGAAAATTATTGTCGGAGTTATCAGGCACCAGTGTTGAAATGTATGTCGATCAAAATGCCTATCGGATAGATGACCGTATTGTTTATTTTTATTTGCCAAACTCATCGGTAACGGTTCACGATCAGTTGACGATTGAATACAGTAATTTTCCAGCACCTTTTGTTTTTCGTGCGGATGTTAGAAATGAACAAATCTATATTCAGGAATTTTTCAGAACGAAAGGCGAAATCTTTGATTTTGATGTTGACGGTAATGAGATTGTAAAAGAAGTATCGTTCGACACTGCTTACAATAAAACGTGGTCGCGTGTTATTGATAAATCCGGACAAGTAAAATTGACAAAACGGTATTTTGAATTTATTCCGCTTGGCAGTTCATTTTTGCTTGCGAAAGGATTGGAAAGAAATTATTTGTTGAATAGTCAATTTGCGGAAATAAAAAATTGGCCTTCCTCTGATGATGTAATTGCAGCGGGAAAGTATTTGTTAGTGAATGAAAATGCTAAAAAAGTAACAGCCGAATTTGGAATTGATTATTCCGCAGGGGACTTTTCTGATAGTTATTTTTTTATGTCAATTTATTCTGTTTACCTGGAAGGCGCAAAAGTACTTCTGCCTGATAGTTTGAGTGTGTTATCGTGGATTGGAAGCGACAAATTTTTGGTTCTTTCCAAGGATAATAGCAGTACTTATGCCATTCTGGATCTTTCAGTTTCTGGTTTGCCGAAACTGAAAGCGCTTCCCGAAAATTATGCAGATCTTTTTGCCTTTGAGAATGGAAATTACGGTTATGGGGAGGTTAAGGACAATCAGTTTGTTTATTCGATTTTTAACGGAACATCCAATACGCGCATTGCCAATCGAACTACAGGACAGGTTACGGTTTATGAAGCAGATGAATTTCAATCAGGATTTTTGCTGTTATTCGATTCCGACAGTCTACATGTTCTTTCCGGTAAAGGTGATTTTCTTGCGCATTATGGAATACAAGGTATTGAAGAGCCGCATGCAATTATCGGTGGGAGAATTCATCGCTTTAGTACATCGACTGGTACCTTCTTTTTAGTTGGCGGAAACAAAATTGTTCCGGCATCCGATTATTTGATCTGGCCACCTAATGTGACCACAGGTCGTATTTTGTTGGTCAATCGCTTACCAACTGCTGTCACTATCCACTCAATAAGCGGGACTACACTAGCTACTGTTTCTTGTTTGTTTAAGGGGTCGGAAATCTCAGGAGACGGTACTCAGAATGTTTTGGAGTTTCAGTGCAAAGAATCTGCAGCAAGTATCTTTTATACCAATATGCAAACCAATTCATGGACAATGGTAGCAGGAGCACCTGTCTTAAATCATTACAAATTCGTTCTGCAAAATGATTATGCCCTGTATGAATACACTGTTCATTTATTTATGACTATAAATAACGATTTGGTGTTGGTTGATGATCGGTATAATGAGATTCTCCGTTGGAAAGGAGTTAAAAGCATTAAACAGATTCTTCCTGATCAACAGCCTGAAATTATCGAGCTGGAATATGTAGATTCCCGTATTCCGAAAGAAAGGATCAATCTTTTTGTGTTGTATCCTTTAAAAAAACAATTGAAGAAGAAAAAATGAAATGAGTGCTTTTTTGATCAGGAATCAGATCGTCCATTTTTTTACGATCATTTCCACCTGATGGACATACCCTCCTCCAAAGAGGTTGACATGAACAAGTAGTGGATAAAGCTGACAAATATCCACCCTTTTTTGCCAGTCGTTTATCAGAGGATAATGTGCATTATATGCATCGTAGAAACGTTGATTAAAGCCGCCAAATAGACGCGTCATGGCCAGATCCATTTCCCGGTGACCGTAGTAGATGGCAGGATCAAACACTGCAACTTCGCCGCTTGCAAGGGCTAAGAAATTACCACTCCACAAATCACCATGTAGCATTGCGGGTAATTCTACAGGAAAAACCGAATCCAACTTGGTGTATAATTGCTGAAATTTATCGTAGAGCTTTCGATCGATTTTTTTGTTGGTAAGTGCCAATAAGGCTTGCGATTCCAATCTGGTATGGATTAGGAATTCCGTCCAGGAGTTGAAGTTTGTATTGGTTTGGTTTAAGGATCCAATATAATTTTCTGATGACCAGCCATAGTGTTCATTTGAATGTTTATGAAGCAAGGCAAGTTGTTCACCAAACTTATCCCAAACAGCATTTGAAGGTGTTCCCCTTTCGAGATATTCCAATAAGAGAAATGCGTAACTTTTGAAATGTCCGACCTCAATTACTTCAGGAATGCGAAGTGTTTGCGTCGACCTAAGCGCGATTAATCCTTTTGCTTCCTCCGAAAACATTCCGGGAAAATCAACAGCATCGTTGCGTTTAATAAAATAGTTGCCCTTATTAGTATCAAGGATATAACACTCATTGATGCTTCCTCCATACGCCATTTTAGCACCCTTGAGTTTTATCGACTCTCCTATATGCTTTTTGAGGACTTCCTCGATATATTGGGCAAAGGAACTGGTCTTCATAATAGCTTTGACTTGCTTTTACGTAGAATTCCACGAATAGGTTTCCTTCAATACTTGCACACCGGCCTAGCTTTTAGTAGTATTGGGAAATGAATCCAAAAATCATAAGTGAAGCCCTGGTATACGATGATCGTATTCGAGTAATGAAGGCTGAGCTCGAACTGACTGCAAACGATGGTAAAACGCTTCATTTCGACCGGTCCAGAGTTCAGCGTGAAGATGCTGCTGCAGTGATTTTATATGATCGGGAGCGCGATTGTTTTATTTTTATTTCACAATTCAGGTATCCTGTTGCCTATCATCAGGAGCAGGCGCTAATGGAATTGGTTGCCGGAAAAGTTGACGAAGGCGAGGATCCCTTTGCTACTGCAATTCGTGAGACCGAGGAAGAGTCGGGATATGTTGTTCCTTCAGAGCGGTTGAAGTTTTTATGTACTTTTTTCGCATCACCGGGATATACCACCGAAAGGTATTTTCTCTATTTGGCAGAGGTAACTACTTCTGATTTTACTTCAAAAGGAGGTGGTTTGGAAGAAGAGAATGAATACATCGAGAAAATTGAAATGACACGGGAAGAATTTTTTACGGCTTGCATGAAAGGGGCAATTACGGATGGCAAGACCTTGATGGCCGGGTTGTGGTTGATGAATTCCGGATTAATCAAAAACCATTGAAATGAAAGCATCATTCGGAATAAGAATATCGCTGTTCATTTTTTCAATGGCTTTCTTGTTGACCGGCACTGTTTGTGCTCAAAACGCTTTGAAAGAAAAAATGGAAGAGATTAAAGCATCTTCCGGAAGTGATTCGGTTAAAGTTTATACACTGGCAGAATTAGCAGTCAAAGCAGCAAAGAAAAGCATGGATGACGGTTTGTCCGTTATCACAGAAATGGAAATGATCTCGAAAGAATCACCTTCTCTTTTAGCGTTTACAAAAGTCAATAAGGGCGATGTTTACCTTAAGAATTCATCTCCTGAGAAAGCCCTGGAGAATTTTCAGGTGGCTTTTCGCTATTATGATAAAAGCAACAACCAAAAGATGATTGTTGGTCTTTTGGTGCGTCAGGCAAAAGCATACCAGCAGCTGAATAATCATGATAAAGTAATTGAAAAGTATTCAGAAGCGTATCGTCTTGCTGAACAAAAGGCAGGGGTCGAAGTTTTTCTTGAAGTAGTAAACGATTATTATGGCTATTTGAGCAAACGAGGTGATCGGGCTGCTCAGTTTAAATTGTTAAGTGATCAGTTGGAATTTATAAAACAATCTCCTTCCAATACAGATGATCTGATGGCGGAATGTTACATGGATCTCGCC
>JBKBUQ010000108.1:0-9909 GCA_046289975.1 Flavobacteriales bacterium
TCAGGGAGCATCCGACGAAGGAGGATAATCCCAAGCGAATCTTCATTAGAATTTCATTTCCCTAAAAGCAGCGATAAGGATTTTCCTTAAGCCTCCCCCATCAGGGAACATCCGACGAAGGAGGATAATTCCTGGATAAATAATTAGTCCCGAAAAATGTGTAGAGGATTTTAGCCAATAAATTTTCCCATGAGATGAATCGGCTAATCCTAAATAAGAAAGATTGAAAAAACCGGAATTCCCTTACTTCACATCTACAACTTCAATGCTGAAAACAAGATCCGCATTTGCAGGTACAACTTCAGGAATTCCCTTTTCAGCATAGGCAAGGGCAGCGGGACTGAATAAGATCGCCTTTTCTCCTTTACGCATTGTTTTCAGTGCTTCATCCCAACAAGGCAGCGTGCGCTCAAATCCGATTACCAGATCATGCGTTTTGCCGTATTGGTGAGATGAATCAAACAGCTTTCCGGTTGAATAGATCCATCCGTAAAAATGAATCGACACGGCCTGGGCATCTTTGATCAAATTACCGGAACGCTCAACAGTACGGTATACGACTAAACCGGAAGGACGTTTGTCGCCTTTCATTTTGTCGACAATTTCCATTTCGAAAACGAGATCAGTATTCGGAGGAATCAGCTTACCATATCCTTTTTTGCCATAACCCAATTTCGACGGAACTTTCATTCTGACTTTATCTCCTGTTTGCAACAATGGCAAAGCATCATCCCATCCTTTAACCGACATATTTACGCCTACAAAATAAGGCAAAGGCATTCCGATAGGATCGCTTGAATCGAACACTGTTCCATCCGGCAATTTTCCCTTGTATTTGATGCGAATTACATCACCTTTTCCAATGGAAGATCCTTGTTCGGTGCGCTCAAGAATTTCAATGCTTACTCCACCCGGCGAACGCAATTCCTTTACACTTTTCTTATCGAAAGCTGTTGTATCCATTACATCCTTTTGCAACATGGAATCGATATCAGGCAAAGTGGCATTGATACTGGTATCCTGATGTTTTACTCCGAGTGAATCTGCTTTTTCTTTCTCACCTTCCACTCCACTGAATTCTCCTGAGCAGGAAGTAAATAATGCGATGACAATAAATGGAATCAGATTTTTCATTCAGCTTTTTTTATGTCCATTACTTCAAGATCGTAAACCAATGGTGCTTGCGGAGGAATTTTATCCATATCACCAATGAGTCCGTATGCACGATTATAAGGCATGATCACTTTTGCTTTATCACCTTTACGTAAATAAGTCACCACTTCGTGCATTCCATTTTCAACATGATCCATTGCCACCATAAACGATTCGGGCTCTCCTTCTGATGAATAACAAAGCATATCTCCTTCCAGCAGTCGGATTTCATAATTGACAACTACAATATCACCTTCTTTCGCAAGAGCGGAAAGTGTGTCGCCCTTTTTATAAACCATGTAGCGAATCCCAGTTCCTGAGGTTGTCATTTTCCAATTGCGACGACGAATATAATTGCGGATAATCTGTTCTTCCTCCTCCGTCCATCCACGATTCATTTCAATCATATTTTCCTTGATGTCTTCGTATTTCACTTCAATAACTTCGGGTGCCTTCTCCTTGCAGGAAAACATCAAAACGAAAACCAAAAAAAGGATAATGAACTTATGCATGTGTTGCCATGAATGCGGGGTAAATACTCTTCCATTTTTCAATGAGCGAATCCATATCCGATTCCCAAATACCTCCGGCAGCATTGGTATGACCGCCACCGGAAAAATATTCTTTTGCAATAAGGTTTACAGGAACTGAATCTTTTGAACGCAATGAAATTTTCACTTTATCCTCATGCTCTACAAATATCGCTGCTGCACGAACTCCTTCAATAGCTAATCCGTAATTCACCAATCCTTCTGTATCACCTTTCTGGTGGTTAAACCGCTTCAATTCTGCTTTGCTTAATACAAACCATGCTGTCTGATTGGCCTTATCTACAACCATCTTTTCAGATAAAGCATACCCTAATAATTTCAATCGTCCCTCTGATTGTGTATCGAAGAGTTGATTATGGATTTTTGCATTTTCAATTCCTGTAGAAATCAGTTCGGCAGCGATCTGATGTGTTCGCGGCGATGTGCAGGAATAGCGGAATGAACCGGTATCTGTAACCAAACCACTGTATAAACATTTTGCAGCATCGCGTGTGATGTGCTGCTTCATGTCCATTGCCAAAAGTAACTCTGTTACCATTTCGCAGGTAGAACTGTGTACGGTATCTGAAAACCTTACAGCAAATTCATCAGATGGAAAGGGATGGTGATCGATCAATACCCTCGGCGCTGTTGCTTCAACCAATAGCGAAGCCAGGTTTCCTGTTCTGTCGAGGGAATTATAATCGAGGCAAAAAATGAGATCACTTTGTAAAATCAGTTCGGCACAGCGATCCGGTTCCTTATCATGCAACAAAATTTTCCCTGCTCCGGGCATCCAGGCGATAAATTGTGCAAAGCCATCGGGTAAGATGACGATACAATCCTTTCCCGCATGAGTGAGTGCGTGAAACAATCCAAGAGTTGAACCCACTGCATCTCCGTCAGGACTCTTATGAGCAGTTATAACGATGTGTTCTGCTTTTGCAATCAACTCGGCTATTTTCCCTGCTGGTATCATATTAGACTGAATAAAAAAACCCGTTCTAACAAAGAACGGGTTGAAATGATTTTGTTACACAATTATTTCCACCCACCGGCTTGTGGCCCCATTTGTTGCTCGATGAGCAGACCAACACAGGCAAAACCTTGTGGTGAAAGTGAATTCTTTGGCTTATCTCCTACTGAAGGCAATACAACACGAATAATCAATGTACGATCCTGGTCGGTTGTAAATTCTACCCACTGCTTATTGGAATCTTCTGCGTTGTTGTAGCGGGTCACCGGTTTTTTACCGTACACACGACGCGTTTTTTCAACTGTACGTGTTTCCATGATGGGGTTACCGTCCTGGTCAACCAAAATGTTTCCATCTTTATCGGTCTTGGGAACTTCTTCAGTAACCATGTACTTTTCGGTTTGAGCCTGTGTTTTGCGCTCAACGATCTGGAACATGATCTTACCCTGGATCTGAGGATCGAGTGAACATAAAGAAATACGATAGTTCACGTTTTTGAATACTGTAAATGAAACTTCGGTGGTATCACCGTAAGCAAAGTTACCGTAGCGCGACTGACCGGTTACTGTCCATGCAGGTTCGCCTTTCGTGCCTTTCTTTTTTCCTTCTTCCTTACGGACGTTGGTGCATTCGAATTGAACGCCTTTGCACTTTTGTGCCTGAACCACCACCGGTGAAAGGAGGGCAGTAAGAAGAATAATAGCTGAAAATCTCATATCTAACTCTTTACGGTATTTATTTAGTTCTTTGCTTCTACATATTTTGTACGAAGTTCCTTAACCTTGTTGGTAAGGTCTTCGTACGTTTCCTTGCTGAACTTGAATTCAGCATTTCCAGAGAAGTTCAGTTTATCGCCGGTATTCTCAGTAGTAATTTCCTTTTCTACAACTTCAAGCGTTTCGTAGATCATCTGGATCTCTTCGAGCTGAGCAATTGTCATGCCAACGGCAGGATCATCGATGTACTTACGCATGAATTCGATAACGTTGGTAAGGGTATGTCCTTGTTGTGCCATACGCTCGATAAGCGGATTTTTGTCTTTATAAGGACCTGCAAGATTAGATACCACATAGATGCTTTCCACCCAACCACCGGCAACAACCAGCGCAAGAATATTACCACGGTCGTTTTCTTCCAGGTAGTTATATGCATCAAAATAGGTTTCATTGGAAATGCTTACCAGCGAATCACCTTCAGTAAGGTTTTGCTCGATGCGCTTAAATACCGATTCATCAAATGCAGATGAAATATCAAGTTCATTCCCCATTTTCTCAACGGCCTTGAAATACTCAAGTGCAGACTGACCAATCTCATAGCAGGAAGCGTATGCAATATCGGCGGAATAAATACCAAAATTGAGCGCCTTGAAACGGGTTTCGGTATACTTTTCAGTATTCGCAACAGGGTTCATCAGTTCAGGACGACTCTTTCCTCCAATTTCCTTGATTACAGAGAAAAATTCGTTAGGTGTTGGAATCTGGTAAAATACCTTTGGCTCTGTAGGCTCAACTACTTGATTAGTATCAACAACAGTGGTGACAGAAGAAGTTTCTTCTCCGCCTCCGCAACCAGCGATTGTAGCCGACATCAGTGCAGCTGCAAGAACGATCCGGGATCCTTTGTTCATGGGTTTGTCTGGGTTAAATGAGGTAACAAAAATAGTAATATTTCCATTCCTGCAACGGTCGGACCAAAGGTTGTTGAGGATTGTCCGGAGTCGGTATTTTTATACCTTTGCGCCCTGATTTGAAAATTTATGCAAAGCTATGGCTACTAACAGAACATTTACCATGATCAAACCCGATGGTGTTGAGAACAAAAACATCGGAAAAATCCTTGACCTCATTACCAATTCCGGATTCCGCATCATTGCAATGCGCTATACCCGTTTAACAACCGAACAAGCTTCAAAATTCTACGAAGTTCACAAAGAACGCCCCTTTTACGGTGAACTGGTTGAATACATGACCTCCGGTCCTATTGTAGCCGCGATCCTTGAAAAAGATAACGCTGTAGCCGAATTCCGCAAACTCATCGGAGCTACCGATCCAACTCAGGCTGAGCCCGGTACAATCCGCAAGATGTATGCTGAATCAAAAGCAAAAAATGCAGTACACGGTTCCGACAGTGATGAGAATGCTGAGAGTGAAGGAAATTTCTTCTTCAGCGGTTTCGAAAGATTCTGAATTTATAATCCCTGAAGCGGGTAATTGATACTCGCTTCGGGGTTATTTAAACACAATATCTTCAACTACTGCCTTTCCTGCGTGCTCGTTCAGTAGTTGAATAATTCGGGTTTTTCCCATCATTAATTCTTCGCGTAACACAGAAGAATCGAGGAGCACAAACAATGTTTTATTTTTAAAATACAGATCCTTTGTACGACGTGCAATGGGTGTTCCCATTACATTTTCCCAGGATGATTTCACGTCCATCTGATCCAGCTTACTATCCAGCTTAAAGGCTTCGAGATAACGCTCAATGGCGGCTTTTAAGGTGGTTTGATTGCTTTTCCGCTTCATGCCAATGCTCCCTGTTCAATTATAAATTCTTTGTGCTCAACCTTGAGTTGATCCAGTAATCGCGGTAGTTTTTCCCGGTCGGTATCCGTAACAAATACCTGACCAAATCCCGGTGCGGTAACCATTTCCATCATCCGCGTAACGCGGTGCTCATCCAGTTTGTCGAAAATATCATCCAGCAATAAAATCGGTGCATTTCCTTTTACCTCTAATAAGTGATAATACTGAGCAATTTTTAGCGCAATCAAAAAACTCTTCTGCTGACCCTGTGAACCAAAACGCTTAATTGGGTGACCACCCATTTTAAAAATCAGGTCGTCCTTGTGAATTCCCACTTGTGTGTATTCCGTTGCTCTATCACGGGGAAGTGAACGTTTGAGGACGGAAAAAAAATCATCCTCCCTGAGATCGGATTTGTAGTCGATCGTTACCTCTTCCTTACCACCGGATATGATTCGGAAAAAACGGGTAAATAGAACAGAAAAACCTGACAAAAACTGATGACGGTTGGCATGTATGGCTCTTGCCAGTTCAACCAAACGAATATCCCAAACCTCAAGCAATTCCTGACTGAAAGTACCTGTTTCACCGAAGCGTTTAAGCAAGGCATTGCGCTGCGCAAGTACTTTATTGTAATCGATTAACTGTTCGAGGTAATGACGGTCGTACTGACTTATGATGGTATCAACGAATTTTCTTCGCACTTCGCTCCCCTCATTGATCAGGTCGGCATCAGCAGGCGAAATCATTACCAGGGGAATTTGTCCGATATGATCGCTCAGCCTGTCGTACTCCTTTTTATTGCGCTTGAAACTCTTTTTCTGACTCTTTTTCTGGGAACAGGAAACCTCAACCGACTCCCCCTTTTCTTCGTACTGCCCTTGGACCATAAAAAAAGATTCCCCATGTTTAATATTTTGAATATCAGATAAGTTAAAGTAGCTTTTGCAAAAGGAGAGGTAATGAATTGCGTCGAGAATATTGGTTTTCCCCTCCCCGTTATCACCCAAAAGGCAATTCACACCCGTACAAAACTCCAGGCTGAGATCGCTGATATTTTTAAAGTTAAAAAGGGAAAGTCGGGCAAGCTGCATGTGCTGCAAAAATAGCTATTTAGCCCCCATTCGCTCAAGAGATTGTCAAAGGACTTCGTTTGGGTTGAAAAAAAGTTATTTTTGCACTCCAATTCATTGTCCATGTCAGAACAGAACACATCCGAAAACAATTCCTTTTTCAAAAAGGCAGAGCGCTAT
The DNA here is from genome assembly GCA_046289975.1 of Flavobacteriales bacterium. GTDB lineage: Bacteria > Bacteroidota > Bacteroidia > Flavobacteriales_D > UBA2798 > UBA2798. Next base: position 6,434 of record JBKBUQ010000108.1, read on the forward strand.
ATACGTGAAAATCAGAGAAGTCTGATCATTATCGGTGGAGTTGCGCTTACCCTTGTGCTGGGTTTCTTTGCTTACTTGAAGTTTTATAAAGGTCCAAAAGAAGTTGAAGCGCAGGATGCAATGTGGAAGGCACAGTATTATTTCGAGATTGATTCTTTCAATCTGGCGATTAATGGAACGATCGATCCCAAAACCGGTGAAAGTTATGCAGGATTTCTGCAAATCGCTGATGAATACAGCGGAACGCAAGCCGGAAATTTGGCGAACTATTACCTTGGTATTTGTTATTTGAACCTGGGTCAGTACCAGGCTGCAATTGATGCTTTGGAACAAGTTGATTTGAGTGATCAGATCATTCAACCAATGGCCATCGGTGCTTTAGGTGATGCGTATATGGAGTTGGGCGATATTGAAAATGCTATTTCCAATTACGAATCTGCTGCAAAAGCATCTTCGAATCAATTCACTTCACCGCTTTATCTGAAGAAGGCTGCTTTGGCGCTTGAAGAAATTGGTGATTATAAAAAAGCACTCGACCATTACGAAAAGATCCTTAAGGATTATGAAGGTTCAGACGAAGGTCGCGATATTGAAAAATATATTGCCCGCGCTAAAGGTCGTGCCGGTATAACAGAATAATGGCTACCTCAGGTAAAGATCTTTCTTCCTACAATCCGAATGATGTCCCCAACGGGACTCCATTCAGCATTGCGATTGTGCGTGCAGAGTGGAATCATGATATTACTTCCGCGCTTTATAAAGGTGCATTCGATACATTGCTTGCCAATGGCGTAAAGGAGTCGAACATTACTTCCATTCACGTACCCGGTGCATTTGAATTGCCGGTTGCTGCCAAATGGGTAATTGAGCAGAAAAAGCCGGATGCGGTTATTGTTATTGGCTGTGTAATTCAGGGTGAAACAAAGCATTTTGATTTTGTTTGCAATGGCGTTACCCAAGGTGTTATGGATCTCAATCTTTCCACCGGGATTCCGGTAATTTTTTGTGTGTTGACCGACAATACCCATCAGCAAAGTGTGGATCGTTCAGGCGGAAAACATGGCAATAAAGGTATTGAATGCGCAGTTGCCGCTCTGAAAATGGCAGCCATTCGAAAGGAAATTTAAATCGTTCGTCAAATTCCCAAGGAGGTAAATCCGACTTAAATACCTCATAATTAAGCAGGCTGGAACAGTCATTCGTCTATTTATGGTTAGTGGTTAAACAGAATATGTCTATCTTTCGGCATGGATTTGATTCGCATAGAAGCCACTGAAGCCTCACCTTTCATTTTACTAGACCCTGCAGGGAAAGTAGAAGTAAAAGGGCGCTCCATTCCTGAAGACGCATCTGCCTTCTTTTTTCCGATACACGATTGGTTGGAGCAATACACAAAACATCCTGCGGCAAAAACGACTTTTTTATTTTATCTCGAATACATCAATTCCATTTCTCAGAAAATGCTTATCGACATTTTCCTTCGCGCAAAAGAATTGAAAGACTCAGGTAAAGACCTGGAGATCTTGTGGTATTACGATGAAGAGGATGAAGAGATGTACGAAGAAGGTAATATCTTTCGTCAGAAATTAGGTCTCCCTATTCAGCTGCTGATTAAGCAGTAATCTATTAGCTTCTTAGTACCAACAAAGGAAACTCTGCCATGCGGAGCAAAGTGGATGTTTTTGAGCGATCATTCACCTGGAATTTATCCTTGTGTACAACCATAAGATCGATGTTTTTCTCCACCGAATGTTGAATCATCACTGCAGCAACATCCTCAGCAATAACGCGCGTGATGGTCACATCCTTGCCGAAAAGGGATCGAACGTCATTGGAAAACATCTCGAATACACCTTTTGAAACCGGATTCTCATCCCGGCTAACGTGGACAATTTCTACAGTAGCATTAAAGATTTTTGCAAATAAGAGCAGGCTTTCGATATCTGCTTTGGACGTCTTTTCGTAATCGGTTGCAAAGAGAATTGAATTGAAAGTACCAACCTTAAATCCGGCAGGAATTGCAAGTAATGGTACATTTGTTTTGCTGGCAACATTTTCGGTATGCGTTCCGGCAGAAAGCTCAGTAAGATTGCTGATTCCGTCGGTAGCCATGACCACCATACCAATATCTTTTTTAAGATTAAGGGCATTGATGGAATCAGAAATTCCATCAGGAGAAACAACAAATTGCGGTTCTTTCATTTGAGCAGAGCCAACATGAAAACCGAGGCGTTCCATACCCGTGAACACACGTTCCCTTGCTTCTTCTGATGCGGACCCGGCTGAATGTAAGAATAAAAGTTGTGCATCACTTTTTTGGGCAATGATTGCTGCAATCCGTGCAGCCTGAAAAGAAGGTTCGCGAAAATCGACAGGGCAAACAATTGTACTCATTTGGAGAATTATCTTATTTATATACGAACATACCACAATTCAGGCACATGGAAAAATTGTGATTTCTTTTTATACTATGAATTGATAAGTATCAGTTTATTCAGCTTGAATAATGACCATAGTCATAAGCAGGAGAAAAACAGAATTTCACCTTTGTTAAAAATTGAATCATGGAAAAAGATATTATCAAAAACCTGATGTACATGGCTGTCGGATACGCTTCGATGAACCGCGAACGCATTGAAGAATTTGCAAAAGAACTTACCGATAAAGGTAAAATGACCGAAGAGGAAGGCAAAAAAATGATTCAGGAACTTATTGATCGTTCCAAGCAGGTGAAAGAGGACATTGAAAACAAAATTGAAAATGTCAGCAAGGAGATTTATAACAGTCTTCACATTGCCACAAAAGACGAAATGGAAGAAATTCGTAAGCGACTTTCTGCAATTGAAGAGAAATTGAAGTAATTTCCCCGAATGATCGGATTTTTCTTCAGGCAGCTCAGGCATGCACGTCGGTACAACAAAATTTTATCTGTGCTTATAAAGTACGGATTCGACGACTATGTAGCTTACCTCGAAGAAAACCATCGTTTCCCTCTCATCCGAAAAATCATTTCCCGTCAGCGCTTTAAACAGGCTGTTAATTATTCCAAATGGGAAAAAATGCGAAAGGTCTGCGAAGAACTCGGTCCGACCTTCGTAAAATTCGGGCAAATCATCTCTAACCGCCCGGATCTCTTACCGGATGATCTGATCAATGAATTGAAAAAACTGCAGGATTCGGTGCCTCCCTTCCCTTACAAACAAGTGGAGGAGATTCTGCATAAAGAATTCGGAAAGCCCGTAGAAAAACTTTACGCCAGTTTCGACCCCACTCCAATCGCCTCGGCTTCGATGGCACAGGTGCACAAAGCGGTTATGCACGGCGGAACTATAGTCGCTGTTAAAGTACAACGTCCCGGAATTAAGGTGATGATCTCGCAGGATATTCTCATCATGCGCGACATTGCCAAAATGCTTGCTCGGCGAATTCCTTCGCTCAAACAATTTGATGCCGAAGGTTTGGTTGAGGCTTTTGCC
>JBKBUQ010000109.1:0-9799 GCA_046289975.1 Flavobacteriales bacterium
GTAACAACTCCATTGTACAAATTTCCGCAAACACCAGCCGGACCGGTTAGGTTACCGATGTTGATCCATGTTGTTCCTCCATCTATGCTGCGGTCAACATATAGATAGTCCCATGTATTTTCAATTTTCCCAAAAATGGAAAAACTCACCTGAATGGTTGTAGTGGTAAATACACTGCAGGAAGAAAAATCAAGAACGGGAGATGTCGCAGTAGATGTACATCCGTTCTGGTAGGTATTCCAGGTTGTACAGGTTGGTGAGTTGGTTGAGGCGCTTGTGGTCAGCGTACCGCAGGAATAGGTTAACACTCTGGTGGCAGTACATCCACCGGTGTTAATGGTCCAACCGTTAAGTCCGGCAGTAAAGGGTGCGCTGTAGGGAATTTGTCCCAAAAGAGGATGTACGAGAACAAGTCCCACAAGCACCGAAATTAGCTTTCGGGGCGTTGAAGGTTGCATAGCAAAGCAGGTTTATTTAATTTTAACCATTATTGGGCACAAAAGGTTGCAATATGTGGAAAACTTGATAAGACAATGGCATACAAGCGACAACGCTCTGAACCACGGTAAAAACAAAAGGAACAATCGCAGCAAAGAGGTTTTATTTCTCCATCTTTGAGAGGATGAAAGATTTGCAAATTGTTGAACTGGCTTCCGTGCTGGCAGGACCTTCGGTGGGAATGTTCTTTGCCGAACTAGGTGCTACTGTTATCAAAATAGAAAACAAAAAAACCGGTGGCGACGTTACCCGCACCTGGCGTTTGCCCAGTGAATCGGAAGAAGGTGTTTCGGCTTATTTCAGCAGTGTGAACTGGGGCAAGGAGCATCTTTTTCTTGATCTTAATGATCCGCAGGATCGTGCTGTGGCGCTAGCACATATTGCTAAAGCTGATATTGTCATTTCCAATTACAAAGAAGGCGATGATATAAAACTAGGAATGGATTATGCATCGCTGGAAAAGCTGAACAACAAACTTATTTACGGCAGAATTTCCGGATTTGGACCTGGTGATGATCGTCCTGCCTTTGACGTGGTTTTACAAGCAGAAAGCGGCTTTATGGCCATGAACGGAACGCCGGATAGTGGTCCCCTGAAAATGCCTGTTGCTTTGATTGATGTGCTTGCTGCCCATCAATTGAAAGAAGCATTACTGCTTGCCTTGATAAAGCGCGACAAAAAAGGTGAAGGCAGTTATGTGAATGTGTCGCTGTACGATTCGGCGGTTTGTTCACTTATGAATCAGGCTACCAATTACCTCATGGCACAGCATATTCCGGGCCGACAGGGATCGCTGCATCCCAATATTGCTCCATACGGAGAAACGTTTATTACCAACGACAAACGCTTTGTTGTGCTTGCTGTTGGAAATGATGCTCAGTTTAAATTGTTGTGCAATACATTGGGCGATCCGATGATGCCTACGCTGGAGCGGTACAAAACCAATCCTGAACGTGTTAAAAACAGAAAAATGCTGTACGATGAACTTGCGCCTTTGTTTTATCAGTACGATCGCGATTCGCTGTTGGACTTGCTGATCAAAAACGGTGTTCCTGCAGGTGCAGTTCGCAGTATGGACGAAGTTTTTTCCGACCATCGTTCGCAGTCGCTTTTACTTGGAGAGGAAGTCGACGGACAAATGACCATTCGCGTTCGATCCACTGCATTTAACCCTAACACTGTATTATGATCCGGATTATTCAGCCACAAACAGAGTCGGAAATCGAAAACTACCTTCTCCTCCGCTGGCAAACATTGCGTGCACCGTGGAATCAACCCCGCGGTACTGAACGTGATGATATAGAAAATGAATGTATCCACTTCCTGGCGCTTGAAAACGATACACCAATGGGTGTTTGTCGTTTACAATACAACGATGCGACAAATGCACAGGTTCGTTTTATGGGAGTTGCAGAAGCAGGTAGAGGAAACGGAATTGGAAAATTACTTTTACTTGAAGCAGAAAAAATTGCCAAAGAAAGTGGTCGCCAAAAAATGATTCTACAAGCAAGAGAAAATGCGGTTCCGTTTTACGAGCGATGCGGTTACACCATTACTGAAAAAACATTTCTTCTCTGGGAAACGATACAGCATTACCTGATGGAGAAAACACTCTGAGGTAAAAAGTCAATTCTTAATTTTCAGATGACTTTTCCTTGAGTCGTTTCAGTTCTTCCACAAATTTCTCATTCAGGAATTTCCTTAATTTCTCTGCTTCTTCTTCGGAGAGCTGAACACCAAAACGAACTTCACGATCCTGATACAGGAAACGGAGGCGCTCACCGCCAATAACCCAGAACGAATCGGCCAGCACATTCGAAAACCCGGGTTTGATTTCAGCCAGTCCGAATTCCTTAATGTTATCGATATAATATTCGTAAGCCTTGCCGTAAGTTCGAACAGATCGTTTGTAGATCAGTCGTCCCTCTTCAATCTTCAGCAGCTCCACTCCTTTTCTTCTCCACAGCCACACATATCCGATCCGGTACTCGTAATACAGCCAGAAAACCAGAAATGCGACAATCATCCGCTTCATTTCCACAGGGTAATCGAGGAACAATTGCGCAATAAAGAGGAGTCCGGAGAAAGTCCATGCAAACACCCAAAAAGTGAGCAGCAGCTGTTTACGGTCATCGAGTCGTGGTGAGATGACCACTGTCGAAAAGCCCTCGTGTTGCTTGTAACTGATACGTTCTGAGATCTGTTTTATGGAGGCCATGCGGCAAAAATACCCAAATCCCCCACTGTGCTAACAAGCGGGTGTGATTTATTCCTTCAATATTATCGCGGCTTTTCGTTTTCAGGCATTATATTTGTTTTGTCTCAATCAAACCAAAACCATTACCATTATGAAACGCCTGATGATCCTTCTTGCCGTGTTCCTTTATGCCGGCACTAACCTGCTGAAAGCCCAGGAATACGAAGACCTCGCAGCGCTTTGGGTTGACCAGAAGTACGAAAAACTGGCCGATAAGGCTTTTAAGTACACTGAAAAGGACAAATCCAAAAACGATCCCCTGCCCTACCTCTATCTTGCGAAAGCACTTTACCGCATTTCGCTCGACGAGAAACTTCGTGCAAAGGAAGAATTCAAAAAATCGGAAGCTGAAGCCCTGAGCTATTCGGTGAAGTACAAGAAAAAAGACAAAAACGGAATCTATAAAGTGGATGCCGACAAGTTTTTTGCTGAAATGAAAAAAACGTATTTCGAGCAAACCGAAAACTATTATGAGTCGGGCGACTTTAAAAAGGCTTTGGCTATTCTCAAAAAGGTAGTACAGTTCGATCCTGAAAATCCCGGAGCATGGATTGTGAAAGCAATCTGCGAGTTCGAAATGAAAAACAAAACCGAAGCGGTAAACAATGCCAATGCCGGAGTTGATTTCGTTAAGAAGATTCAGAATTTCAATGATCTTCTGGAGCCTGATCAGGATTTTATGCGCTTCGCCTTAATGGCCTACGCCAACTACCTGGTAAAAACGAAAGATGTTCCCAACGCGAAAAAAATCATTTCTCTGGGGTACCAGTATTATTCCAAAACAAAAGATGACAATGGCGAAGCCATTAAAGGAAATGAAGATTACGTTGCGCTTTACAACAAACTCGTTAACGGCTGATGGCTTAATCCGGCAATTGCCTGATAAGCGATTTCCAGTTCTTCATCCGTTACACAGTACGGAGGTAGCACATACACCACATTACCTAAAGGCCTCATCAAGAGGCCTTTTTTTATGAAGTAAGCGTACAATTTATCACGCAGATCATTGAAGTAGGAAGTAGAATTCCCGGTTTCAAATTCAATTGCCAGAATGGTTCCGGTTGATCGAACTGCTCTGAAATTGGGCGAACCCGAATACTGTTTTACAAATGATTTATGCTTTTGCGTAATACGTTCGATGGATGCCTGGCTTGCAGGATGCTCAAACAATTCAAGCGACGCAATTGCAGCAGCGCAGGCCAGCGGATTGGCTGTGTAGGAATGACCGTGATACAATGCTTTCATTTTATCATCCGAATAAAACACCTCGTAAATAAATGCTTTACAGGCTGTCAATCCCAATGGTAAAAACCCACCTGTTATTCCCTTCGAAACACAAATGATATCCGGCTTTTCAGCTATATGATCGAACGCAAATAATTTTCCTGTGCGCCCCATACCTGTAAATACTTCGTCGGCAATGATCAGCACACCTTTTTCACGGCAACGTTTCACGATCTTATTCAGCATTTCAGGCGCATACATTACCATACCTGCACTTCCCTGCACGAGGGGTTCAAGAATAATTGCTGCCGGTTCCTGACTACGCAAAAGTGAATCCAACACATCCAAACATTCTTGTTCTCTTCCCTTCACCGGAACAGGAATGTGGTCGACTTCAAAAAAAAGCGATTCAAATGCAGTATTAAAAACAGAACGACCACCAACAGCCATTGCACCGAATGTATCGCCATGGTAGGCATTCTCAAATGCAATGATGCGCGTTCTTGCTGTACCCTGATTGTGAAAATACTGAATGGCCATTTTGAGTGCTACCTCAACCGCAGTGGAACCATTGTCTGAAAAAAACAAACGCGAAGGATTTCCGGGCAATAAGGGAAGTAATTTTTCCGCAACTACAACAGCGGGTTCATGTGTAAATCCGGCGAAGATAACCTGATCCATTTTTTTCAACTGTTCCGTTATCCGCTTTATGCTGTGTGGATGCGCATGACCATGTACATTCACCCACCATGAAGAAATCATGTCGAGTAACACACTGCCATCTTCCAGAAAAATCTTCGTCCCTTCAGCACCAACAACAGCCGGAAGTTTTCCCTGCAATTTCATTTGAGTAAAGGGATGCCAGATAGTGGCGTGGTCGCGATCGCTGATATTCATTCCGCCAAATTAGCACAAAAAAAAAGAGACCCTGAGGTCTCTTTCTGTTGAAGCAAAGAATTAATCTTTGTAAATCGTATAACCGGGATATTTGGCTTTATCAAATTTGAAATCGGCATCGTTTATGGGCACATTGGGTACCAGTTTCAGTAATTTATACGTCAGCACATCACCTTCTTTTCCTTTAACTATCACGCTACTTACTTCGTTGGTGGCTTTGTTGATCTTCACAATCACCGTGTGGAATTTTGCCTTGGAAGGATTGGTCGGAAAGAGATGGATCTCAATAAGTGTTACTCCTCCAACGGCTTCTTCCTTGATCCATTTGTATTTGAAATCCTTTTCCCAAAGATTAAACATCTTGGTAGGATTCAGCAACTCATCATCACCGCTATCATCAATCGGATTTTCATAGACTTCCTTTTCCTTCAGAAGAATAGTCCAAACCGTTTTACCATCACTGATGATTTTTTGATCCTTGGTCTCAATGATGTATTTATCGCCCTTGATAATTGCTTTCCCGTTGTAGTTTTCATCCACCTTGTCTTTTTTGAGGTTGGTGGAAAACTCAACACTATAGCTGGTATAGCCTTTAATTTTTTTGCTGACTTCATCCAGAACGGCCTTGGCCTTTGGGTCTTTATCCTGTGCAAAAAGGCTGAATCCGCCGGCAAGGAAAAGGGTCAGAAAGAAGATGATTCTCATAAGTTTGTGTCTTTGTTCTTTAGGCTATTCAAAAACTGTTCCAAAACCTGCATATCCTTGATCAGGACTTCCCGGGCCTTGGATCCTTTGAAGGGTCCGATAATGCCAACTGCCTCAAGCTGATCGATTATACGTCCTGCCCTGTTGTAGCCCAGCTTCATTTTTCGTTGAAGCAAAGAGGCCGAACCTTGTTGGGTGCTCACAACGATACGTGCAGCATCTTCAAACAGATCATCCCTATCGCCATCATCTCCTGCTCCACCCAACTCATCGCTTTCTTCACCAACATATTCAGGTAGCAAAAAGGCGCTCGGGTATGCGCGCTGACCACCAATGTACTCGCAGATCTGATCAACTTCAGGAGTATCCACAAACGCACACTGAATACGTATGAGGTCATTTCCTGTGCTGAACAACATATCACCACGACCAATCAACTGTTCTGCACCACCCGAATCGAGAATGGTGCGGGAGTCGATTTTGGAAGTTACCCTAAACGCAATACGAGCCGGGAAATTGGCTTTAATGGTTCCGGTAATGATGTTTACAGAAGGACGCTGTGTGGCAATGATGAGGTGAATACCAATAGCACGGGCAAGCTGCGCAAGGCGGGCAATGGGTGTTTCAATTTCTTTTCCTGCTGTCATGATCAAATCTGCAAACTCATCCACTACCAAAACAATGTAAGGAAGGAATTTATGTCCATGCTCAGGATTCAGTCGGCGTTGAATGAATTTTGCATTGTACTCTTTGATATTTCGCACACCGGCATCCTTCAGCAATTCATAACGTGCATCCATTTCGATACAAAGAGAATTGATGGTGTGTACCACCTTTTTGTTCTCGGTAATGATCGCTTCGTCGGTATCGGGTAGTTTGGCGAGGAAATGCCGCTCAATCTTGTTAAATAAAGTCAGCTCCACCTTTTTCGGATCGACAAGTACAAATTTCACCTGCGAAGGATGTTTCTTGTAGAGAATAGAAACCAGAATGGCATTTAGTCCAACCGATTTACCCTGACCGGTAGCACCTGCCATGAGAAGGTGAGGCATTTTTGCGAGGTCGGTAACAAACGTTTCGTTCGAAATTGTTTTTCCAAGCACAACCGGCAGTTCCATATCCGAATGCTGAAATTTCTCCGAAGCAACCACACTCCGCATCGAAACGATTTCGGCTTTGGAATTCGGTACTTCAATACCAATGGTTCCTTTACCGGGTATCGGCGCAATGATACGTATGCCAAGTGCAGATAAACTTAGCGCGATATCATCTTCCAGATTTTTGATCTTCGAAATACGCACACCAGGAGCAGGAATGATCTCGTACAAGGTAACGGTAGGACCAACTGTCGCTTTTATTTTGGCAATCTCAATATTGTAATTGCGCAGCGTTTCAAGAATTCTGTTTTTGTTTTGCTCGAGTTCTTCCTTGTTGATGACGATCGTGCCTCCTCCATAACTTTCCAGCATATCGAGCGATGGCAGTTTATACGAGGATAACTCCAATGTCGGATCGTATTCCCCAAATTCCATCAGACGATTTTTCACTTCATCCTCATTCAATTCGCCTTCACCGTGATCCGGAATTTCAATCAGCAATTCGTCAGAAGCAGTTTCATCATCCGTAGTTGAAACGGTGCTACTCAATTCTTCCGATTCAGTTGCAGCTGCCTTTTCGGCTTCGTGTTCGGCGAGGAGAATTTCGGTAATGACTTCCTCGTTCCTGATTTCATCATCAACGCGCGACACCGGAATATCTTCCTGCGGACGACTCAGGTCGATGGTCTGACTTTTCTTTTCAGCAATGATATCTTCCTCTTTGGTGGGATTGTAAATATTGATCTTCCCTTCTTCATCCAATGGAGGCACATCACCATCCTGCATCGATTCCTTACGTTTGATAATGAAGGAAGGATTGAAATAAACGATTACAATTATGAAATAGGAAAATCCGAGTAAGAGAAGTGTTCCGATTTTTCCAAGTGATGCGATCAACCAGCCATTCAGATGAAAGCCGAAAGCTCCACCAAAAAAAATCCATTCGCCGGTATGAAACAAAAAACCGAGTGTAGCAGAAACCAAAATCAATCCCAACAAGGACAGCTTGATCATTTTTCCTGCAGGTAAGAGTTGTATTCCGGTAATGAGACGAAAACCGAAAATGAAAAAATTAAGAATGAACAAATACGATGCAATACCGAATCCGGAATGGATAAAAAGATGAGAAAGCAAGGCTCCCATTTTTCCCAGCCAGTTTTCAACCACAACTTCGGAAGAAGAAAACACGAAGGCGAACCACGACATTGATTCAACTTTATCCTGATCGGCTTTCCAGGTAAACAAGAACGAGGTAAATGCAATCAGCAAATAAAGCGCGCCCAAGAACAATGCACCTCCAAAAATTTTTTGAAAACGCTCATCACGCAAAAAAGCAAAACGATTGGAAACCGGACGTTCTACCGCAGGTTTCTTTTCCTTTTTGCGTTCCTTACGATCAGGTCTGTCAGCTACAGGAGAATCCTGTTCTGAAGACTGCTCAATAAACTTATTTTTTTTGGCTGACATCCGTAAATTAGGGTAAGCTAAAGTAGCGCCTATTTCCCCTAATGAAGGCCGGTCGTATAATGTAGTATGAACAGTGAAGTGTTGATGGCCGGATTATTTTCCGCCACCCATCATGCTCTTCATTTCACTCATCGGCTTTACGGTATAGCCGTCGGGAACTTTAAAATATTCTGCAGATACTTTTTGATCAGCCACGGCAGTTACGGTTAAGAGAATTGTCATACCGCTTCTCTTGATGGTATATTCCATCGGAAACCCGTCCACCGACTCCAACCCGCGTACTAGGCCTGATGGCATGTCTTTTGTAACCCAAACTACCTCTGCATCTTCACCGGGAAAGGTGATTTCAACCTTGTGGCACTTTTTACCCGCAATTTCGCGTATCTCTTCGGTGACTTTAACTTCCGGCTTTGCTTTCACAGCGGTGTCTTTCATCTCGTCGGTAGAGCCCTTATACGCCGTTTTTGCACCCATCATATCCATCAGGATATAGATTTCCTTTTTCTTTTTATCTACAATCGTTATGGTTGTCCCCATTCCGCTGGCCTGTTCTGTGCGCGATTGTTCCCCTTTAATGTACATGGTCATTTCCTTAGGCAACATCGAAGCATAATTTTCCAATTCCGCGGGTAAATCCTCGTAGGTCATGGAATAGCTGATCTTTCCTTCATAACCGGGAGATTTTTTCTTGTCTTTACCGGGGGCAAATGCAGTAAGCAAAGCAATAGCTACCGTTGCAAAAAAGAGAATACGTTTCATGGTAAATTGAGTTTTCAGTCGACAATCGTGCTGAACATTTCCTCCATTTCCTTTTCAAGTTCAGCAAAAGGAACAGCGTTGTAATTGGAAGGAACTTCAAATATCTTATCATCAATAGGAGCCGGATCAAACTTCTCTGCCGTAAATCGCATCCGGATACCGAATTGTTGCAATTCGTAAATAAGCATTACTCCGTCAATAGCATGATAAGGAAAACACCAGTTTGGATTTTTAATCCCGATCTCATCAGTATAATACAGCGTTGCTTCAGGCTGACCTAATTCTTCGAAAATGGCCACACTTTTTCTGCACAAAAACCCAACAATTGAATCCCCTTCATTGGTATGCATGTAAGTGGGAATGGGAAACTTTTCATCTCTGCGTTTCAGTACCGCTGCCTCTTCGAGAATTGCATACTTTCTGCGCTGACCAAACTGAAACATGGTCGTAAGGGTTTTGTTGTCGCAATCAATAATAAATGAACTTGAAAATGCGCGCCCCTTTTTAACTTCGGTTTTGTATTTGTTCCCCTTGAAACGCATCACCATTTTATCGGGTAACATTCCCGCCATAAATCCACTTGCGCGGAAATACGGATAGCTTACTTCGAACTCAATGGTGCCCTCATACACTTTGTCGCTTCCGCAGGACGATAACATCACCACTGCCAGACAAGCAACTATTACACTACGTAATCGATAAATAAACAAGGCATTCACCATGAAGGCATAATTTCAGCCAACAAATATATCAGAAAATCGGACAAACGGTGTTTTGAACATTAATAGCCTAAAATCTTTAACATCGACTTGGCACTCTGCTCTTTAGCAAAAAGTTTGGTCGTAATCTCTCCGTTTTCATCACGGTCGATCAGCACGTGCTTGGGACTTGGAAT
>JBKBUQ010000010.1:0-1557 GCA_046289975.1 Flavobacteriales bacterium
GGGAGCTCACCCTCATCGCATATTTCTTTACAACGGAACGTGTAACGGCCTGTAATTACTAGATACTATAGTATATTTTCAGGATTCTCTTCTTACAATGAGTAATTTAACTATCGGTGAAAATTATTTTGTTTTGGTTCAAAGGGGAGACCCGGCTGTTTGTACAAGGGCAGGGTGTACGTATAGTGAACGAAGTATTTTGTATCAATTAAAGTTTTTCCCGAGTGTAATAGATTGCCTTGATGGTATAATCTCGGGAGGTACATTGCCTGCTCCCGGACCGATCAATCTGGAGTATTTTGCTTTCAACGCGTATTATTTTTCAAGAGGCTTTACTATGTTCGAGTGTGAGACTTTATGTCTTTCAGCGGCATGTAATAATTCAACGTTATTAAATTTTTTAGATTTTTATGATGTTACTATAACCGGACCTTCCGGAGTATTTAACGATGCTGCGATTCTAGCTTTAGGCGGCTGCTTTTCAAATCTGTTGCCGGGCAATTATCAAATGACTTTTACAGACAATGGAAATGTTAACTTTTTGGGAACTGTTCCATTTACTGTAATACCGGAAAATCACTCCTCAGTTGATGTTTCTATTTCCACAAACAGCGTAATTTGTTCTCCTTCTGATTTTCTTGCTTCGATTTCTGTTTCAGGCCTAAGTTATTACGAATATGTTGATTATATCATTGATTGCGTAGTTGTAAATATTAATAATCTTCCTTCCTCTGCTTTCACGGAAGGTGTTCATGAATTTTGTGTTGAAGGGTTGGACCGCTGTAGTGAAGATCCGGACAGAGATTGTGTATTCTATACAGTCCAGGCTGTTCCTTCATTTGCAACGATAGTTAATTGCAATACGGTTCAGATCACAAATAACACAACTTGTTCTCAACTGGTGAATTCCTGGTTTTGGAACTTTGGCAACGGCCAGACATCCACCTCTGTTAATCCACCACAGGTCACTTATGCAACAGGAGGAACATACACAATTACACTAACCATTATAACAAATGGTGGTAACACCTATTCCTACTCGCAAACAGTTCAGGTTAATTCACTGCCACAAGGGCTGATAACAGGGAATGATAATTTATGCAGCACTTCGGCTTTTAATTATGTATTATCAGGTATTGTTCCCGGGACAATAAATTGGTATGTGTTTCCGGTTTCTGCCGGAAATGTATTCAGCGGGATAAATTCATCCACCGCCACAGTTGTTTGGAATTCCGGATGGAACGGTCTTGCTATTGTTGGTGCGTCTGGTGTAGATGCAAATGGGTGTCCATTTGATGTTTCGATAAAAATTAACCCTTGTTGTTTGCCTATTCCATCCGGAGCGAATTTTTCAGACCCATCTGCAACAACCAATGTGAGTTCCTATTACTCAATATGGCCATTTGTTGTTGGAGGCGGATCCGGCCAGCTCACAGGTCAAACTGTCTATATTTACAATGATCTGGTAATAGATCAGACAACAAGTTTTGTGAATTGTACACTATATGTTGCCCCCGGAAAGCGTATTCTGGTAGCCCCTGGTCGAACAATTAGTTT
>JBKBUQ010000010.1:1567-37403 GCA_046289975.1 Flavobacteriales bacterium
CATGAAGAAGAACGGTTGATAGATAAATTTTTTAAATGGTTTGGTCACTGCAATGTGCGATGAGATGTGGAATGGTGTGATTGCATCAACGATTACCTCCTCAATTTTTGCGCGTGGAACTAGTTTTCAACAAGGAATAAACGCATTGGTTTCAGAGAGCGGTGCTTCATTGAGTACGGGTTCTTGTACCTTTTTCAATGACCATAAGGGAATTGTGGTAAGAAATTACACCCAGATAGCACCTCCTGTATTCTTCGAAGTGTTTCAGAACAGATTTGAAACAACAGGAGCCCTTTTCCCACCGCATGCCGGACAACAAATGCATAAAGGAATAGAAGTGCTTAACATGAGTTCTATTACAATTGGCTCTACGGTTAATTCACAAGCCAATGAGTTTAGAAATATGGATTATGGAGTTCATATTAATAACGGGAATGTTCGTCTTTACAATAATACTTTCTTTTCTATTCAGACGGTACCCAGTTCTTTTGTATGTCCATCCTGCATTTGCCCGGGAGGAACTGCTGTTTGCGGTATTCGATCAGGTTTTTCAGGAATTGTTCCCCTGCCGATACAAGTAGGAGATCTTAATGTAGGAAATGTATTTCGTGCAAATCGATTTGTCAATTCAAAGTATGGTGTGTTTACAAGAGGGAATTATGATGTAGGCATTAGAAATAATAATTTTGCATTTGTTGCCTATTGTGCAGAGCTGAATTCATCCAACAGCAGGATAATTACGATCCGTGACAATACTTTTGGAAATTTTAATGTAGCGAACGGGCTTTTTAATGTTCCGAACAGCAACATTACCATTTCAAATAATGTATATACAAATGGCTCCGGATTTGTTTTCCCGTTTGTAGGCAATACAGCTGTGTATATCAATCATAATTTAATTCAACCTTTTACTGCCAAAATTGAAAACAATACAATTTCAAGAGTGCGGCAGGGTATATATATTATCAATGCAAACGGACTCACTTTTTCCGGAACCCCTAAGATTTTGATTCGTTCAAATACCATTAATTTTAATCAATTAACGGGAAGTGCACAACCAGGTGTTTTTCATTCGGGTATTCGTTTGGAGTCGTGTTACCAGGTAAATGTATGGACCAACTCCATTTCAAAGCCGGGAGCAAATCCTGGGCTGGGCATGGTTGGAAATTTACGGGGTGTACACGTGAGCCAATCGCCTTTAACCGTTGTATTTAAAAACGAATTTGTTCGAATGGCAGAGGGTGTGTGGACATTTGGTAATTGTTATCCTTCTTTTTTCAATTGCAATACGCACCGGCAAAACTACTACGGCTATAATTTTGCAGGTCCTGCCGATATCGGCAATCAAACCGGGGCTTTTCCCAATGAAATTCCAACCGGAAACCGTTGGATTGCACCTGTAAGCTCGAATGGCGATCTTTTTGGGCAGATTGCACATATTACCCCAAATACTCCAATAAATTGGTGGTATAAGGCAGGTGCGTTTACCTTTCCGCAATCTGGAAATTTACCCTTTAACTCACTATCAGGTGGTGTTAATTTGAATGAAGCAATTCTAACCACAAACAACGATGTCTGTGGTCCTCTGCCGATTAATCCACCAATTATTGATAAGCGGGAATGGCAATTGGGTAAAATTATCCGCCAGGAAAAGGATTCTTCTATTTTAGAATTCGGTTATTTTGATAAGCGTAGTGCAATTATGCAGTTGAAGGAAGCCCCTTCCTTGTTGAATCTAGGTACTTCAGACGACACCCTCTATCAGAATTTTTTACTTCAGAATGCCTATTTACCCGGTGGCCGTCTTGATCAGGTGAACCGATACCTAGCAAGTGAAGACACTTCTGCGGCCATTGCAGAAAACAATCAGGTAAATACGCAAATGTATTGGGAGGAGCGCATCAAGCGTGCCAATGCCATTATTCTTTCAGCCATTAGTACAGATAGTCTGTCTGTAAATGATTCTACCGAATTGTGGAATCTTGCTTTTGAAAATTCGCTGTATTCAGGTCCCGGTGTGTTTTCCGCCAGGGCGTTTTTTAGGTTGGATATATCAGATGATGTGAATGGTGAAGTCCGGTCAAACCATGAAACTTTAATGGATGTTGATGAAGAAATGGAGTCTTTGTTCAATGTGTATCCCAACCCAACAAGGGATGTTATTGAAATTGAGCTTAAGGATTATGATAGTGATAATTTTAGGATCAGCATATATGACATTAAGGGTAAGCTGATCTATACTGACGAGAGAAAGATAACAGAAGTCCTACAAATGAACTTGAAAAACATGTTGAGTCCGGGAATTTACTTTTTGGAAGTAGGAGGTGAATTTAATGTATTTGACAGAGTAAAGATTGTGTTGCTTGACTAAGGTGTGAAATAATGCGTTGGAAGTTGGTGTTAATTTTGGTAAGTTGGCTGTCGCGGTCTTGTATTGCGCAGGTTAACCTCGTGCCTAATTTTAGTTTTGAAATTCTTTCCCAATGTCCTTACCCGGGTGGAGATATTTCAGTTTCAACACCATGGAAAACTCCAAATCTTGGAACACCGGACTTATGGCATGCTGGCTGTTTAGGTTCATTTGGCCCTCCTAATATTATTTTAAGTGGTCATAATTTATATCAATTTCCACATACAGGTGTAAGTTTTATTGGTGTTGGTTTGTTTACAATTAATTCAAGCTTAAGGGAATACATTTCTGTTAATTTATCTGAACCATTGATTTCAGGAAAGAAATACTATGTCGAATTTTTCCTTTCACTTACAAATGCTTCAATTTATGCCATTGAAGATATTGGGTTGTATTTCGATACAACGGAGTCTCCGTTTGATCCTACATTGTATAATCTTCCGTTTGAACCACAAATAAGAAACACTCCTGGCGTGCTTTTGTCGGACACATTGAACTGGATGAAAGTTTCAGGCATTTATGAGGCAACAGGAAATGAAAAGAGCATCATTATTGGTAATTTTAAGCCGGATTCATTAACAAATTTTCAGATTGTAAACCCTGCAGGTGGATTGAGTTCCTATTATTGGATTGACGACGTTTACGTAGGTGAATACATTCCAAAACCTGAACCTGAATTTTCACTTTCACCTAATCCCGGTAATGGTGATGTTGTGTTTAATTATCATCTCGGTTTACATGAATCAGCGGTTTTTCGCTTGTACAACAGCATCGGTCAACTCGTAGCTGTAAAAGGCATCGACACCCAAACCGGAACCGTTCAGTTTCAGTTTCCGTATTTGCAATCCGGAGTGTATTATTGGCAGGTTGTTTCAGGAGGTGAAGTTTTGGGAGCGAATAAGTGGGTTGTTAACAGGTAGGTAATAGCAAAGAAGTTTTTAAGATGTTGATACCTGGGAAAGGTTGACTTGTAAAGTGTTTGACATTATTCACAGAAATAAGCCGACACGTATTTCCAAGTGGTACCCCTCCGCGCAGCGAGGCCTTCCTTTCCTTGAAAAAATAACAAATGCACCAAAAATTATAATTGATCGCGCAAATCTGATGACACCAGGATCAAAAACATTCTTTGCGGTAAATCAGTAGTGTGCCTCAGTTTTCGGGAGGCTTTTTTATCCGCTCATGAAAAGGCGTTTTATACCTTCCCCCGTCAGTCGCACTCACTTCGGAGTCCATAAGCTTATTCAATTGGAAATCGATAATCCAGACGCTCCCATACGCTATCAGTCGGGGCAGGTTTACTAATCGGTAATTGGATCATTGGAAATCGGTAATTGGAAATCGGTAATTGGATCATTGGTAATTGGTTCATCAGTAACATTTGTTACTCACCACTACTCAGCCTTCCGCCAAATGTGACATTTGTCATTCTGCATCATTTTCTACCTGCCGATCTTTGTACTGTAAAATTTCTGCCATGTACACAACAGTTTTTGTTATTGTCCTGCTCCACCTGCTTGCCGGGTTTGGATACCTGTTTTATAAATTGGAATGGGCAAAATCGAACAAGAAGGAAGAACCGAAAAGCCACTAGTATGAACAGCACCTGCAGTACACGTTGTCCTTGTTGGAGAGTGAAAATTTTCACTCCACCAATTCGTTCAATCTAAAAAAATAGTCATTATGAAAATCGAACAAATCTATACAGGATGTCTGGCCGAAGCGGCGTATTACATCGAAAGCAATGGCGAAGCAGCCATCATTGATCCGCTTCGCGAAGTAGAGCCTTACATCAAAAAGGCCAAAGAAAACAATGCAACAATCAAATACGTTTTCGAGACGCATTTCCATGCCGATTTCGTTTCGGGTCACGTCGATCTCGCTGCCAAAACAGGTGCAGCAATCGTATATGGCCCTACCAAAATGGAAACGGGGTTTAAAGCACATATTGGACTAGATGGAGAACTGTTCAGTATCGGAAACATCACCATAGAGCTCATCCATACACCTGGACATACCATGGAAAGTTCCTGTTACCTTCTCCGCGATGAGAACGGAAAGGAAACAGCCATTTTCACCGGTGATACACTCTTTATCGGCGATGTAGGCCGACCCGATTTGGCGCAGCACGTGATTTCGGATCTGACTGAGGATAAACTCGCGGGACACCTGTTTGATTCGCTGCGGAAAAAGATCATGCCTCTCAATGATAACATCATTGTTTATCCCGGTCATGGTGCCGGCAGCGCATGCGGAAAGAACATGAGCAAGGAAACTTACGATACCTTGGGCAATCAAAAGAAAGTGAACTATGCGCTGAATCCTGCGTTAAGCAAGGAGGAATTTAAAAAGCAATTGCTTACGGGTTTAACACCGCCTCCCGGATATTTTCCGCAGAATGTGCTTATGAACATCAAGGGTTATGACAGTTTCGACAAGGTATTGGATCGCGGAATGCGTGCCTTGAATCCGATCGAGTTTGAAGTCGCCGCCAATGAAACCGGTGCGCTGATTATTGATACACGCCGAGCAGAGGAGTTTCACAAAGGATTTATTCCCAATGCAGTCAACATCGGCATTGATGGCAGTTTTGCGGTGTGGGTAGGAACACTGGTTCCCGATGTAAAACAACCCTTGCTGCTTGTTATTGATGAAGGAACAGAAGAAGAAGTCATCACGCGTTTATCACGGGTAGGCTACGACCAGCCGCTGGGTTACCTCAAGGGAGGAATGGCGGAATGGATCAAAGCAGGAAGGGGAACCGACACGATTACTTCCGTTTCTGCCGATGAATTTGCTGCTGCCTATCGAAAAGGCAATGCCAATATTATGGATGTCCGCAAAGCCAGTGAATACTTCAGTGAGCACATTGTAGAAGCAGAAAACGCACCGCTGGATTACATCAATGAAAGCATGCTGAAGGTGGACAAAAACAAAAGCTATTACGTGCATTGCGCAGGAGGATACCGGTCAATGACTTTCATCTCCATCCTCCAGGCCAGAGGTTACCGCAACCTGATCAATGTAGCCGGAGGTTTTTCCGCCATCAAAGCCACCGGAAAATTCCGCATCAGCGATTACGTTTGCCCGACAACTATGCTTTAACAATCCTAAATCACTAAGTAACAAAGGGAGAAAGAAGAAAATCGTTCTCCCTTTTTCCATTTTCGGCAAACCTTCAGGAATGCAATCCTATTTGGTCTTTCCATCCCAAGCGTTACCGCCCCAGCTTTTCCTTCACTGATCGAATCTTCAGGGAGCATCAGGATTCGCACATTTATCCTTCGTAGCCCTGGCGAAGAAGGATTCGCATATTCGCACATTCCTCTCATTCGCACATTCCATTTTCTTCTACCTTTGCCCCATGGAAATTCAGGTTCTTAAATCCAAGATCCACAGGTGCAAAGTTACCGAAGCCAATCTGGATTATATCGGCAGCATCACCATCGATGAAAACCTCATGGATGCTGCTAACCTTATTGAAAATGAACAGGTTCATGTGCTCAATTACCGCAATGGCGAACGCATCATTACCTACGTCATCAAGGGCGAACGGGGTAGCGGAGTGATCTGCCTCAACGGTCCGGCCGCGCTTAAATTTACTGTGGGCGATGATGTAATCGTGATCTCTTACGCGGGAATGGACTTCGAAAAGGCGAAAAGCTTCCGTCCGCATGTCATTTTCCCCGACGCTGCCACCAATTCGCTGAAGGCTTGAAGTTTGTTCTGAAAGTTCTGAAGATTGCCGTGCCGCTGGCGTTGGGAATTTACCTGGCGTGGTATTCGTTCGATTCGATTCAGGACAAGGACAAAGTGGCTCAGGTGATGGGTCGTGCCAATTATTTTTTCATTGCGCTATCGGTTATCTTTTCCTGGTGCAGTCATTTTGTGCGTGCCTTGCGCTGGAAGTACCTGCTCGAACCCATGGGGTATCAGCCGCGGGTGTGGAACAGTTACCATGCGACCATGATCGGTTATTTCATGAATCTTCTTTTGCCCCGTGCCGGAGAAGTGAGCCGCGCAGGCATGATGACACGTTACGAAAAGATTCCTTTCGAAAAAGTATTCGGGACCATTCTCGCCGAACGTGTGGTGGATGTGTTTATGCTGGGGATGGTTTCGTTTATCACCATCGCACTTCAGTACGATAAATTTATTGAATTGAAAGATACATTTTCAGCTATGAGTTCCAGTGATCAGAAGAGCAGCAGTTGGATTTCTATTTCACTTGTTGTTTTGTCTGCATTGTTACTGGCGGGAATTGTTTTGTATTTAATTCACCCAAAAGTTCGCACAAAAGTAAATGCCTTGGTAAGTGGCTTGTTCGACGGATTACTGGCTATTCTCCGACTGAAGAAGCGCTGGGAGTTTTTGGGGCTTACATTTTTGATCTGGATCCTGTACATCCTCTTGTACCTTGTTTGTTTTTATTCCATCGCCGAAACATCGCAACTCGAACTGAAAGCACTGCTCCTTGGATTTTTGGGAGGCAGTCTGGGAATTATTCTGGTGCAGGGTGGTGTAGGAGTATATCCGGTATTGGTGGCATCAGCATTGGTGATGTACGGAGCCGATTACGATTTGGTGATTGCATTGGGTTGGGTAACCTGGGCCGCCCAGACCTTGTTGCTGGTGGTGGCCGGAGCGGTGTCGTTTTACCTGATGCCGCGGATGAATGAGAAGGGGTGAGTTTTTCACCACGAAGGCACGTAGCACAATAGGACCACTAAATTTCCTTGAATTGCACTCATTGTTTACTTACCTTTAGCGTTACTATCGTGATGCGTTACTATGATTGTTTAATTTGGATCCCGGGAAACGGGAAAAATTTGGGAGGGACAGGCGGTTCGTGATATTCCGAAAGAAATACAGGCCATAGCGCGACCCAAATTGAGAATGATCAACAACTCGATAAGTATCGCTGATTTGAAAATTCCACCCTCGAATCGGCTGGTAAAACTTAAAGGCAACCTGAGTCAGTTTTATTCAATACGAATCAATAAACGGTGGATGATCATTTTCAAATGGAACAATGGAAATGCTTCGAATGTTGAAATAATAGATTACCATTAACATGAAACGAATTAGAAATATTCACCCCGGAGAAGTTTTGCTGGAGGAGTTTTTACTTCCAATGGCCATTACGGCCTATAAATTATCCAAGGATATCTCCATTCCGCAGACCCGTATTTCAGAGATTCTGAAAGGGAACCGAAGGATCACTGCTGATACCGCTTTGCGCTTGGCCCGCTATTTCGGGACCTCTCCTAAATTCTGGATGGGATTACAGGATGATTATGACCTGGAAGAAGAAATGCGGGCAAAACAAAAAGAAATTGCTGGCATTCCCCGTGCTAAGGATAATGAGGCATAATAGTTAATGCGAAGAGTATTTTTTTAGTGTAATCTTTTTCTATCTACCTTCTTTTTAATTTTTCTGACGGTTTCATAAAACACAGAACTATCCTCATCGATGGAAATAAGATTCAGGTCGCGTAAATCGTTCAACAGTTTACGCGATTTAGGATTTTTTATTTCGATGATCAGGTAGCTCATTGTTATGAATGTACGTAAAATTCAGAAGTTCCACTTTGGCGAAACAGAACGTTTTTTTTCTCCCCGGTAATGGCTACCTTTCGCTTCCAAAGCCGCAGGTAAATACACTAGCATGAATAAATTCGACAGCATCCAATCCAAGATCCTTTCGCTGAATGATCTGCAGCGCTTGATTAAGGTATGGCGACTCAAATCGTCGAAGATTGTTTTTACTAACGGTTGTTTCGATATTCTGCATCGCGGACATGCAACCTACCTCGCTAAGGCTGCCGAATACGGAAATAAGCTGATCGTTGCGGTTAACTCCGATGCTTCGGTGCGCAGACAAGACAAGGGAGATGATCGTCCGGTCAACGACGAAACTTCGCGTGCTTTGCTGATCGCCTCTTTGCAGGTGGTGGATGCAGTGGTGGTTTTTGATCAGGATACTCCACTTGAATTGATTCAATTGCTTCAACCGGATGTATTGGTAAAAGGAGGAGATTACGATGCTTCAGAGACCAATCCTACGTCAAAGAAATACATTGTGGGTTCCGATGGTGTTCGTGCAAACGGAGGAGAGATCGTTACCATTCCCTTTGTGGATGGATTTTCCACCACATCAACTATCGCAAAACTGAAAGGCTGAGTGCAGATCGATCTTCTTGCATTTGCCCAACGTGCTGCTGCGCTGAAAGCGGAGAACAAAAAATTCCTTTCCTCCCTCAAAAAAAGTGATCCGCGTAAATTGGATGAAAAATTTCATGCGTTGCACTACGAGGTTTTTTCTCGCATCGATTGCCTCTCCTGCGCTAATTGTTGCAAGACCACCAGTCCGATTGTCCGCGAAAGCGATGTGGATCGCCTGGCTAAAACTCTGCGCATTCGTCCTGCCGAAGTCATCGCTCAATACCTCACCTCCGAGCCCGATGGCACCTATGTGATGCGTGCATCACCTTGTCCCTTTCTCGGCGCTGACAACTATTGCTCCGTGTACGAAGGTCGACCCGCAGCATGCAGAGAGTATCCGCATACTGATCGGAAAAAAATGATTCAGCTGCTCGATCTCACCTTTAAAAACACGCAGGTTTGTCCGGCTGTGTTGAAAATGGTGGATGGGATGAGGCAGTTGTAAAGCTTTTTCCACAACGCACGTACATTGCGTGCATTTGCACTAATTTCGACCCATGGCAAAAGTGAAATCCGCATATTTCTGTCAAAGCTGTGGCTACGAATCGGCCAAATGGTTGGGTAAATGTCCATCCTGTGCAGCCTGGAACACCTTTGTGGAGGAGGTCCTCGACAAGGAAGAAAAAGGAAGTTTTCGTCCCGGCGCATCGGGTTCCAAACGTGTAGCGAAAGCACAAAAAATCACTGAGATCCGTCTGCAGGAAGAAGACCGTGTGCTACTCTCCGATCGTGAACTGAACCGTGTTCTGGGAGGCGGACTCGTTCCCGGTTCGCTCATTCTCATTGGTGGCGAGCCCGGTATCGGAAAATCCACCCTCATGCTGCAGATTGCGGTAAAGAATCATGGATTGAAGGTGATGTATGTGAGTGGCGAGGAGAGCGAAAAACAGATCCGCATGCGTGGTGAGCGCATTGGTTTTGCCAATCCCGATTGTTTCATTCTCACTGAGACCAATACGCAAAATATCTTTCGTCAGATCGAAGAACTGCAGCCCGATCTTCTCATAGTCGATTCCATCCAGACACTTCATACTTCTTACATCGAGTCCTCACCCGGCAGCATCTCGCAGATTCGTGAATGCACCGCAGAGCTCATGCGTTTTGCGAAGGAGAGTAATACACCGGTGTTTCTCATCGGACACATCACCAAAGACGGCAGCATCGCCGGTCCGAAGGTTTTGGAACACATGGTCGATACTGTATTGCAGTTTGAAGGTGACCGCAATCACGTGTACCGTTTGTTGCGCAGTGTGAAGAATCGTTTTGGTTCCACCAATGAGCTCGGTATTTACGAAATGCGCGGAGCAGGTTTGCGCGAAGTGGAGAATCCTTCTGAAATACTGATCTCAAATAATGATGAAGGATTAAGCGGGATCGCTATTGCAGCCACACTCGAAGGGATGCGTCCCTTGCTTGTTGAAGTGCAGGCGTTGGTTAGTACAGCAGCATACGGAATGCCACAGCGCTCCGCCACCGGATTCGATGCCAAGCGACTGAACATGCTGCTTGCTGTCCTTGAAAAGCGTTGCGGATTTAAACTTGGATCGAAAGATGTTTTTCTCAATATAGCAGGTGGACTCCGTGTTGATGATCCTGCAATTGATCTTGCAGTAGTTTGCGCCGTATTATCATCGAATGTTGATCTATCAGTACCATCCAAAACTTGTCTCTCTGCAGAAGTAGGCTTAAGCGGCGAAATTCGACCCGTGAACCGCGTTGAACAACGCATTTCGGAAGCAGAAAAGCTCGGTTATGAGCGGATAATCATTTCCAAATACAATAAGGGAATTTCACAGGATCAGTTTTCTATTGAATTAATTCAGGTTGGAAAAATTGAAGAAGTATTCAAAGTCTTATTCGCGTCCTGATACCGGTCTCTGATTTTTTTTTCGCTAAAAAGAATTAATGCCGGAACCTAGACCTCCGGGATTTTAAAAATCCCGGAGGTCTGACAAAGTTCGGTGCTTGGCTGGAAAAAATCAAGTTGAGTGATACCAGAATGCTTGTTAAGTGAAAGATTCGGTCTTAGAATTTTATCCCTTTTGTTTCCGAAATAGTTTCAACACCCCAAGTCGCAACATTAAAATCCAGGGTATTCCATGAAATAATGCGTCGAACCAGTCCATGGCCTGCATGCCTATGGCGCCACCTGAAATCCATTTGAGTTTACCCCAAATATGTGGCTCCGGAAAAAAGGGTGCAAGTCCAAGACTTAAACATAGCAATCCTACTATTTTCCAATCATTAATAATTTCTTTCATCTTCATTCTGGATTTAATTTTTCGATTCCCACATACAATCACGAATCCATTCGTCTCCGTTACCGCCTACATCAAATGGAGATATTGAAACAGGACGGTTCATAAGCTCAGGTATTGAGTTTTTATCCGGATAGTTTCTTTTCGTCAGAAATTCATTTCTTTGAATTTGTTCGTTTTTATAAGAAGCTGCATTACCGGAAAACAGATCTTTTCCTGCAGTAAAAAAGTTTCCATTTATTGCAAGTGCACCAAAAAATAAGGGAAGACTCCATTTCAATATTCTGGGACGAATAATGTTTTTCAGCCTGATTCCAACCTGAAACCAAATCAGCGGTAAAAGGAGAAAACAAAAAATGCATGACCAATTCATGGTTCTGTGTTGGCCTAATATTCCCGTTGTTAAATAGGGAAGAAATGCAGCAATAAAAACTGCAAAAAGCAGAAGTGAAATCAGAATGGACAGAGAGGGTAAGCGAGTTGTTGAATCAGCTTGTGTGCCTTTATACATCACAATTATGGCCAGGATAATGCCTGATGGATGGATCAGCCACAATGAAATGAAGCGAAGTGTTTGTGCAAAACTCATAAAAAGGCTTTTCACTATATTTCCTGCATCCGGATAATTATTTATTCGCACATCATTTCCGGGAGCAAGCACCATAATCAATGTGCCTGCGCTGATGGCAATCATTGAAAGGATAAACCACTTTGGAATTTTTTTCCTGTAGATGATAAAACCAATTAAGACGATAAAATAAACTGCTGCTACAAACACTGTTTGAACCTCATTCCATCCCTGTGCTAAAAATGCTGTTATGAAAACAAAAAGCAGTCCATAGGTGTGATTTTTTCGGAGATAATAAGTGATACTTCCAATATGTAACAGTAAAAAAATCGATCCGCCAAGATAAGCTGCGCTGCCCGTTAGCCAGAATAGCCCTTCAGAAATTTGCGGCAATGCAGAAAGGGCGGTAAGCAATGATAGGAGGCTGATTAGTTCACTGCCTTTTTCAATTCCAAAATAACGAAAGAGGTTTTTTGCAACAAGGAAAAAAACCAAGGAAAAAACCAAGAGTTGAAAGAATAGCCAAATTGAATATCCGGACTGTCCAAAACTTAAAGGTGAAAAAAGCAATACTCCGTTAGCGGCAAATCTTCCATTGTAGGTTTCAAACAAGGCATTAAATGCATCGGATCGCCTATGAAATTGCCTTAAAAAAACATCGGCGCACCAGTCATCCGCACAGGGAAAGGTGAAAAAGGATAAAACGAAAAGCGGAAGTAATGCAATGAATCCTGCAAGCAGATAAAGCCGATGGGAATTTGCGCTCAATCAGCTGTTTTGTTGAATGAGATTTACAAGCTGATTGGCAGGAACTACCCCCGATTGTCTCCAGATAATTTTTCCTTTTTTAAACAGGATTAACGTAGGTACACCCTGCACACCGTAATGTGCTGCTGCCTGAGGATTCTTGTCCACATCAACTTTTAGCACATGGGCTTTTGGACCAACTTTTTTGGTGACATCCTCAAGAATCGGCGACATCATTTTGCATGGACCACACCAGGTTGCGAAAAAATCGACAAGCACCGGCTTATCTCCTTTGATGAGTTCTGAAAAACTAGACATAGTGCAATCTTTTTATTTCGCAGTTTCAAATCCTTTATCTGTCCATGCCATGATTCCACCGTTGAGGTTAACAATAACAGGAAATCCTTTTTCTTTCAGGATGTCTGCAGCGCGCGCTGAACGGCCACCGGCTTTGCAGTAAACATAAACAGGCTTGGTTTTGTCCAACTGATCAATACGTGTTTCGAAATCGCTATCATTGATATTGATCACAGTAGCGCCAGGAATGATTCCTGTAGCAACTTCTTCAGGTGTTCTTACATCTAGTAGAGTGCCCGGAGTACTTTCCATTTCTGATTTGAATGTGGCAGCATCTACAGTACTGAGCGAACTGCTTGTTGTTGTCGATTCGCCTTCGGTGGTAGTAACCGTAGTAGAAGTAGTGCTCGTTTCGGTATGTGTCTTTTCAGAAGTACATGATGCAACAAACGCCATTGTGGCCAATGGGAAGATCAATTTTTTCATAATACAAAGATACACCATTGGGGCCATACGGTCAGTGATGCCTGTCACAATTCACGAAAACCATTGCAGGACTACCTTTTCACGGGAATCATTAAAATTCTTTCGTGTGAATTCATTGGTTTTTGAAGAGTAATCGTACTCCTTTTCCCAATCGCGGAAATGTGCTGCCAGTGATGTTACCGCTTCCACCAATTCCTTTGCTTCCTGATCGCTCATGGTGGGGTGAATCGACATACGCACCCAGCCCGGTTTTTCGGTGAGGATCCCCTGGTTGATTTTGTCGGTGATGTTTTTCGATTTGTCGTACGATACCTCCAGCAGATAATGTCCGTATGTTCCGGCGCAGGAACAGCCTCCTCTTACCTGAATGCCATATTTATCGTTGAGCAGTTTTACGGCAAGATTGTAATGGCATCCTTCAATGTAAAACGAAAGCACGCCTAAACGGTGAGGATGATTGTCGGCCAAAAGATGGAGTCCTTCAATGGAGCTTAAGCCGGGCCAAAGAATGGAAAGTAATTCTTCTTCGCGTTTCATGATATTTTCGACACCCATTTTTTCCTTCAGGCGAATGCACAATGCAGTGCGAATGGCTTGCATAAAACCGGGTGTCCCGCCGTCTTCGCGTGCTTCAATATCATCGACGTACTTGTGTTCTCCCCAGGGATTGGTCCAGTCGACTGTTCCGCCACCGGGATTGTCCGGAATTTTATTGTTGTACAGTTTGGTGTTGAATACCAAAACCCCACTCGTGCCCGGTCCGCCAAGAAATTTGTGCGGTGAAAAATAGATCGCATCCAGCCAACCTTGCGGATGTTCTTTCGGGTGCATATCGATGGTAATATAGGGAGCACTACATGCGAAATCGACAAAACACAGCCCGCCTGCTTCGTGCATAATAGTGGCAATTTCATGGTATGGGGTAAATACACCTGTTACGTTGCTGCAGGATGTTACCGCTGCAATTTTCATCGGACGATGTTTAAACTCTTCCAATAATTTTTTCAGCGAATTTAAATCCGGTAATCCTTCTGCATTGGGATCGATTACTCTTACGTCGGCTAATGTTTCCAACCAAGATGTTTGGTTGGAATGGTGCTCCATGTGTGTGATGAAAACAATCGGACGATCATTTTCCTTCGGTAAAACTTGTATGCGGTACTTTTCATGCACACGCAATCCGAGCATGCGTTGAAGTTTATTCACCACCGCTGTCATTCCCGAACCATAGGTGATTATCGCATCGTCTTTACCTGCATTAACATGATGCTTGATGATGTGTAAGGCTTCATGATAGGCTTTGGTCATTGTTGTTCCGCACACTGAGGTTTCCGTGTGGGTATTGCCAACAAATGGTGCAATTTCGTTTTTCAGTAGATCTTCAATCGGCGCATACATTCTTCCGCTGGCTGTCCAGTCGGCATAAAGAATGCGTTTATCGCCTTCCGGACCGGTGAACCATTGATGTTGTCCGATGATGTTTTCGCGAAAGGCGGAGAAGTGTTTTTCGAGCGACATAAAATTTTAATGAGGAAGTTTGTCTTTGATAAGTGCGTAGGTAAATGTTCCCATCACTGCGCTAAACAATACCGTGATCATTGGGTAGTATCCCGCTCCTACCAATGCATAGATGGGTGCAGGACAAGCTCCGGTTAGGGCCCATCCCATTCCGAAAAGCGTTCCTCCCAGAATATGCGCTTCGTATTGTGCGGGTTTCTTTTCAAGATTGATCGTTTCGCCATGAATGGTTTTGATGTTGAAATACTGAATGAGTTGAACAGAGAGCGCTCCAACCACAACAGCACATCCTATCACACCGTACATGTGGATACTCTGAAAATGGAACATTTCCTGGATGCGAAACCAGGAGATAACTTCCCCTTTGGTAAGGATGGTTCCGAATACCACTCCAATGACGAGAAAAAACAGATTCTTTTTCATGTTCAGAAGAGTTGAGGGAATAGAAGATGAGTAACAGCGAGTCCGCCAATGAAAAACCCGATAACAGCTACCAGCGAGCCGGGATTAAGCAATGATAATCCCATAATGGCATGTCCTGCAGTACATCCGTTGGCCCAGCGTGTTCCGAATCCGATAAGGAATCCTCCGGCAACCATAAACAACCAACCCTGCCAGCCGGAGAACGATTCCCAACTAAAGATGGCTGAAGGCGAGATCTCGGTGAAATCAGAAAATCCCATCGAACGAAACAGTTCAATAGCGTTGTTACTGAGTTGCATCGGATTCGGGTTCTTAAGCAAATCCCCGCCAATCCAACCGCCAATTATTATTCCGCCTGCTAAAAACAACATCCACGATTCTTTTTTCCAGTCGTACTTGAAAAAAGGATTCTTCGTGGGGATACATGCAGCGCAGATATGCCGAAAAGAAGTGGATATTCCAAAATGACGGTTTGCAAAAATAAGCAAGGCCGGAACCATGAGCCCGATGAGCGGACCTGTAATGTACCATGGCCAGGGTTGTTTTAATGTTTCAAGCATCGAATGATCTTTTGTCAAAAATAGAATGAAATATGGTCATGCAGTGATGTTGTTTAAAGTATTTGCCCTATCGTTTTTGTTAATAGATCTTGTTGTTGGTTTGGATCACAAACATTTACAGTTTATTATGTGGCTTACATCTTAAGATCTCAACAATACAGTAATAATTGTCCTGATATATCTACATTTAAGTGAATAAACGGAAGGGCCCTATGAAAATTTTTTTTTCGTGTTTGTTGTTGATGGCGCTTGCTGAATCTGCTTGTGCTCAGGAAAAAGCAAAAGCGTATTGGACTATCGAGTCCGCATTGCAGGATCCCAAAAGGGTAAAAATTTTAATTCTTTCCGATAAAGACTTAACAGAGGTTCCTGGTTCAATCGAGAAATTAATCAACCTCGAAGAATTAAGCCTTAACAATAACAAATTAACTGTTTTACCACAATGGCTTTCCGGATTAAAGCAATTGCGGAAGTTGGATCTTTCCAATAATAAACTTCAATCAGTTCCGGAAGTAATTAAAGATATTACCTCTTTAAAGGAGCTGCTCATGGAGGATAATTTGTTGTCCACCTTGCCTTCGTGGTTGGGATCGATGGCAACATTGGAAAAATTGGATGTTTCCGGAAACAAATTAAAGATGCTGACACCTGATACCGGGTTCCCGAAATCGTTACTGTCTCTGAATATTTCTTCAAATGAAATGGCGCTTTTTCCGGTGACCGTAATTTCCTGTTCCTCCTTGAAGGAATTAATGATCAGCAGAAATAAAATAAAAGTACTTCCTGAGTTGGGAGCATTAAAAAACCTGGAGTATATCGATTTTTCGTTCAATCAAATTGATCGGATTCCTGCGTCAATGTCGGGCTGTTCCAAATTGGAAATTGTAAAACTCAGAGGGAATAAATTAACCAAAATCCAATCCTTACAGGCAAAAACGATTACGAGTCTGGATCTTGGCGCCAATGCATTCGTTTCGTTTCCTTCAGAGATTATTTCAATGGATAGTTTGCAGGAATTATTGATCGATCAGAATAAATTGAACGCTATTCCGGATGCATTTTCGAAATTGCAAATGATCAACAGACTCGATATTAGCGCCAATGCATTTCCTTTTTTCCCCGAGATCATTTGTTCTTTAACCGGATTAAAGGAGCTGCGAGCATCAGCAAATAAATTTTCGTCTTTACCTTCTTGTTTCTCTTCATTAACCCAACTTACCGATCTTGATCTGAGTAAAAATGCGTTTACTGCTATACCATCTATATTAGGTAAAATGCAGGACTTGTCGACAATCGATTTTTCTGACAATAAAATCAAACAAGTTTTTGACGAACTATCAGGATGGAAACACAAAGTCGAGATAAAAATGTGGGGAAATGGAATTTTGCGGGAAGAACTTGCAAAATTTCCGGATGGCGAATTGTCGCAATATGTTACCTTGGTTTTATTGAAATAAAAACGGAGAATTTTGCAAAAAAAAAGGGCGTCGCGATGACGCCCTTTTTTTGCGTTAGTGATTTATTTTAATGTAGAAGGACAAACAAATGCAGTTACAGGCACTTCTGTTTTTGCGATGGCATCATAACCGCCAATTACGTCCACCAGGTTTGTTATTCCATTCGCTTTTAGAATGGATACAGCAATCATTGATCGGTATCCGCTTTTGCAATGAACAAAATAGTGTTTGTTTTTGTCAAGAACGTTCATCTTTTCTGCAATGAAGTCCAGAGGTAAACTAATTGCATTTTCCACATGCTCTGCTTCGAATTCGCCGGGTTTGCGGACATCAATGATGCTGGCCGTTGCATATGCTTTTGCCAGATTTTCCGGTTTGATCTGTTCTATAACAGCAATTGCTTTTCCGGAATTTTTCCAGGTCGAAAAACCACCTTGTAAAAATCCTTTACAATTATCATAACCAACTCTTGCCAAACGAAGAACAGCCTCTTCTTCTCGTCCTTCATCGCAAATAAGAACAATTGCTTGTGTAAGATCCTTGATCAAAGCTCCAACCCAAACTGCGAATTGACCGTCGAGACCAATAAATAGTGCACCGGGTATATATCCTGTAGCAAAATCTTCTTTTTTACGCACATCCAAAACAAGTGCTCCGTTCGCAATTTCCGTCGCAAATGCATCAATGGTGAGAGCCTTGTTTCCGCGTTCAATTACAACATCGATACTGTCGTATCCCCCTTTGTTGAGCGCCGCGTTCTTTGCAAAATATTGTGGAGCAGGCAGAATTCCTGTCGTGACTTCTTTAATAAATTCTTCCCTACTCATTGGTTGCAAGGCATAGTTGTTTTTCTTTTGTTCTCCTAACGTTGAATACGTTTCCTTTCCAATATTCTTACCACATGCTGAACCGGCACCGTGAGCAGGATAAACGATTACAGCATCCGGAAGCGTCATGATTTTTTCACGTAAGGAATCATACAACATTCCTGCGAGATCTTTTTCAGTCAGATCCGATTTTACTGCAAGGTCCGGACGACCAACATCTCCAATGAAAAGTGTATCGCCGGTGAATAGTGCATGCTCCTTTCCGTTTTCATCTTTCAGCAAATAACTTACCGATTCAGGAGTGTGTCCCGGTGTATGCAATACCGTTATTGTTATTTTGCCCACTTTAAGGACTTCACCGTCTTTTGCAATATGACAGGTAAAGGCAGGTTGGGCTGTTGGTCCATAGACAATTGTTGCACCCGTTTTTTTTGAAAGATCAATATGACCGGAAACAAAATCGGCATGGAAATGGGTTTCCAGGATGTATTTGATCTTGCTATTGTTTTCGGCAGCTTTCTTTGTATACGGATCGGTTTCGCGCAAGGGATCAATGATTACCGCTTCACCTTCGCTTTCGATGTAGTAGGCTGCTTCTGCAAGACAGTTGGTATAGAGTTGTTCAATCTTCATATGAATAGGATTCTTCCGGTCAACAAATTTACTGAATTCGATTATGCTTTAGGGACTTGTTTTTTAGCCAGTTCCCGGATTTCTTTTTCCGTTGGTTCAACGCCCTTGTAAGCAATGAAAAAATTAGCCCAAATAATTTTCGAGAGTGCATAAAGCCATGGTCCCGTTAGAATCAATCCGCCAATAATCAGCAGAATTTGTACTAGGGTACTTGCAGATGGATACAGCACATTAGTCGCCACATAAATACTGACATACATCGCCACCGCAAGTGTATAAGCCACATACATTGCTCCGTAGTAGAAGCCAGGCTCAATGCTGAGTTTCCGTTTACAAACACTGCAATTATCGTTAACTTCTCCTGCTTTGGAAAGGTTATAGGGATTGCGGGAAACAAAAAATTCTCCTTCATGGCAGTGCGGACATTTTTTATGTGCAATGCTGTACATTTTTGTGCCTTTAGCGAATAGCATAAATGGGAAGATGGTTAATGATTAAAAAATTTGTCGATCAACATCAGACTACCGGTTGCAAGAACAAACCATCCAAATGCAGGCTTGAGTTTTGATCCGGGAATTTTCTTTGCGAGCCTGAGTCCAATCAGAATTCCTCCAATCGATAAGGTGGCGAGACTGAGTAACAGATTCCAGTTTACGTTTGCATCAGCACTCAGGCCACCGGCAAATCCCAGCGATGAGTTTAAGAAGATAATGACAAGGGAGGTTCCAATTGCTTTTTTCATGGGCAGTTTGGCAAGGATCACCAAAGCCGGGATGATCAGAAATCCCCCTCCTGCACCAACCATACCTGCGAGAAAACCTACCGCTAAACCAATGATCATGATCAGTAAGTAACGATAGCGTTCTGTTGATTCATAGTCTTCTTGCCGAATTACCTTGATCGGTTTGATCATGGAGAAGGAGGCGATAACCATGAGTAAGGCAAAGAGTACTGTTACGGCAAAATCCTTACTTATGATAACACCGAAAACAGGGAATTCGCCGGGAATAGGTGGAAAAATATAGCGCTTGGTAAAGTAAACCGAAACAATACTCGGCAAACCGAAAACCAGCACCGAGCGCATGCTAACCAGCTGGTTTTTCAAATAGCCTATTGCCCCTATAAATGAGGTTATTCCAACAATAAATAAGGAATCGGAAGTGGCGTGGTTGGCTTCGATTCCAAAGAAATAAACCAATACCGGGAAGGTGAGTATGGAGCCCCCTCCGCCAATAAGGCCGAGAACAATCCCCATCAAAACCGCCCCGATATAACCGGCTATAACAAGCATTAGTTGAAGCCTTTAGCTAAGTCAATTAGTTTATAAACCTTTTTGTTACTGATGAAATACCTGACATTTCTGCCCTTTCTACGAAACCCAACAACTTCGATCTCTTTGAGTAATGCCAGGTGCTGCGATGCAATTGCCTGCAGAATACCGAGTGATTCATGAATCTCCGTTACTGTGAGGCCTCTGTTGGCACGGAGCAGTTCAATAATGGCAATCCTCATGGGATGACCAACTGTTTTTAAGATTTCAGATGCGTTTTCCAGCTTCGCCAATTCTTGTTTTTTCATAGTTCTGTATTGTTTTTGCAAACATAGGTAGAATCCTATGTTTACTGGGTGACTTTTATCACATGTTTAATTTTTTTCAGCCTACCTTAAACTTCTTACTTTTGGACTGTGAATCACGAACGCCCTCCTCATTTTCCGCTTATTGATGCAGTTTGTACAGCACTTGCGGAGATCTTTGAACAACGTTATTATGCCGACAAGGTCATTGAAAGGACCTTGAAGCTCAATCCGAAGATGGGGTCGCGCGATAGAGCCTTTCTTGCTGGAACAACCTATGATGTAGTCAGGTGGTGGCGCTTGTTGCATTTTTGTGCGGCAACAAATGAACAGACAGATCGACCATCCTTGCTCAGAGTTTTATCGGCCTATTTTTTTCTCTTTCACGATAAGAAATATGCCTGGAAAGAAAATTCCGGAATGGATTTTTCATCTGTCCGCCAAAAACATACAGAAGCCCTGGCGGTTAGAGCGTTACGATACAGTATTCCGGATTGGCTGGATGAAATGGGAGAACGGGAATTGGGACTTCAATGGGAGAAGGAGCTTGTTACTTTGAACGAGGAGGCTCCTGTAGACCTCAGGTCAAACCGATTGAAAACTAATCCCGATGCGCTTTCTGTGTTGTTGCATGAAGATGGTATTGAAACCGAAAGGGTTGAACATGCGCCGGATGCATTGCGGCTAACGGAGCGAAGAAATATTTTTAGAAACAAGTGGTTTTTGGAAGGATATTTTGAGGTACAGGATGCAGGCTCACAACAGATTGCCGCGTATCTTGAAGTGAAACCGGGAATGAGGGTCATTGATGCCTGTGCAGGCGCCGGAGGCAAAGCACTTCATCTAGCTGCCTTGATGGAGAATAAAGGGAGACTTATTGCCATGGATGTTGAAGAACGGAAAATTCAGGAGTTGAAAAAGCGTTCTGCCAGAGCCGGAGTGAGCATTGTTGAACCAAAAATTATTGATTCCACAAAGGTAATTAAACGTCAGGAGGCAAGCGCCGATCGTCTTTTGTTGGACGTGCCCTGCTCGGGCTTGGGAACTTTGCGACGTAATCCGGATGCTAAATGGAAGCTTAGTCCTGAATTTCTGGAAAAAGTAAAAAAACTTCAAAAAGAGATTTTGTTCAGCTATGCAAAAATGCTGAAGCCCGGTGGGAAAATGGTCTACGCAACCTGTAGTATATTTCCATCTGAAAATCATGAACAGGTTAAAGCATTCCTTGCGGAAAATCCTTCTTTTAAATTAGTGCATGAACAGAAACTTAGTCCCGCACTTACCGGTACAGACGGGTTTTACATGGCATTGATCCGGAAAATTTAACATTGAGCTTTAACTTTTTTGTCTAACAATTGTTTCCTATTCAATCAATTGTAATCGGCAAATAAATTTTATTCAAACGAATACCGAAAAAAATTATTAGAATCATTCTAAATAACTTTTTTCTGTGGTTAAATTGTTTTGTGCGGTTACATTTGTGCAACCAAAACCTCAATTAGTGCTATGAGTAATTCTGCCCTGCTCAAGTCCTCTCTGGTAAAGAAATACTGGATGTCGGCAACAGGTTTGTTCCTCTGCTTGTTTCTGGCCGGACACCTCGCCGGAAACCTTCAGCTCCTGATCAGTCCTGAAAATGGCGCACGTGACGCCTTTAACATGTACGGGAAATTTATGACGACCAACATTTTTGTCAAGGTCCTCAGTTATGTCACTTACATTTCTATTCTTTTTCATGCGATTGATGGTATCCTTCTGACAATCCAAAACAGACGAGCACGTCCTATCCGCTATGTAAAGGAAACGCCATCTGCCAGCAGTTCCTGGGCTTCTCGCAATATGGCATTATTGGGAACAGTAATGTTGGTGTTTATCGTTCTGCATATGCTTGCATTTTGGAAGAGAATGCATTTTGGTCCAATTGAGACTTATATTGCTGCTAATGGCGAGGAACTTAAGGATTTATATTCCATCACCGTTCTTTCATTTAAGGATGCAGATAACGGTCTTATTGTTTGCATGATTTACCTGGTGGCCATGATTGCAATTGCATTCCATTTGATGCATGGATTCCAAAGCGCATTTCAATCGGTGGGAATTCGTCACCCAAAATACACTCCCCTTATTAAGAAGGTCGGATATGGCTTTGCACTACTGGTGCCATTGCTATTCGCGATCATTCCGTTCTATATTCGTTTCATGTTGTAAAAATAATTTAGCTGATCATGAGCAAGCTGAATTCCAAAATACCTGAAGGTTCCGTTGACAAGAAATGGACCGATTATAAAAACCACGTAAAGCTGGTGAATCCTGCTAATAAGCGTTCCATCGATATTATTGTCGTTGGAACAGGACTGGCAGGCTCCTCTGCGGCTGCTTCTCTTGCTGAGATGGGTTATAGTGTTAAGGCGTTCTGTTTTCAGGACTCCCCGCGTCGCGCCCACTCTATTGCTGCACAGGGAGGAATCAATGCTGCAAAGAATTACCAGAATGATGGTGACTCTACCTACAGGTTATTTTACGATACCATAAAAGGTGGAGATTACCGTGCACGTGAAGCAAACGTTCATCGTCTGGCAGAGGTTTCTGCAAACATTATTGACCAATGTGTTGCACAGGGTGTTCCTTTTGCACGCGATTACGGTGGGTTGCTGGATAACCGTTCCTTCGGTGGAACACAGGTTCAGCGTACGTTTTATGCAGCCGGTCAAACCGGACAACAATTATTACTCGGGGCTTATTCAGCACTCTCCAGACAAATAGCATTAGGTAAAGTACAAATGTACAACCGCCATGAGATGCTTGATGTTGTGGTTGTAGGAGGAAAGGCACGAGGCATTATTGCGCGTAACCTTGTAACAGGAGAAATTGAACGTCATTCGGCGCATGCAGTTTTGCTGTGTTCAGGAGGCTATGGAAATGTATTTTTCCTTTCTACCAATGCAATGGGAAGTAATGTCACCGCTGCCTGGAAGGCGCACAAACGCGGTGCTTTCTTTGGAAATCCTTGTTTTACACAAATTCACCCTACCTGTATTCCTGTTTCCGGTGATCATCAGTCGAAACTGACGCTGATGTCGGAATCACTGCGAAACGACGGACGCATCTGGGTTCCCAAGAAGAAAGAAGACGCTGTTGCCATTCAACAAGGGAAGAAACTCGGAAAAGACATTGCCGAAGACGATCGCGATTATTACCTCGAACGCCGCTATCCTGCATTCGGAAACCTCGTTCCGCGCGACGTAGCCTCACGTGCTGCGAAAGAGCGTTGTGATGCCGGTTTCGGAGTGAATGCAACAGGTCAAGCAGTATTCCTCGATTATGCTGCTGCGATTGAGCGTTACGGAAAAATTGAAGCGAATAAACACAACATGACCAATCCTACACCTGAGCAGATTCGTGCGATGGGTAAGGAAGTGGTGAAGGAGAAATACGGAAATCTGTTTGATATGTACAAGCAGATTACCGGTGAAGATCCGTATGAAACACCGATGAAAATTTATCCTGCTGTTCACTATACCATGGGTGGATTGTGGGTCGATTACGAACTGATGACAACCATTCCCGGATGTTATGCGCTGGGCGAAGCCAACTTCTCCGATCACGGTGCAAACCGACTCGGCGCTTCTGCACTGATGCAAGGATTGGCTGACGGATATTTTGTGATTCCTTACACCATCGGAAATTATCTTGCTGATGATATCCGTACCGGAAAAATTCCAACCAATACTCCAGAGTTTGATGCTGCCGAAAAAGCGGTGAAAGATCAAATCAACTTCTTCGTGAACAATAAGGGAACGAAATCGGTTGATTATTTCCACAAACGATTGGGTAAAATTATGTGGGACAAATGCGGTATGGCGCGCAATGAAAAAGGATTGAAAGAAGCCATTCAGGAAATCCGACAATTGCGTGAGGAGTTCTGGAAGGAAGTTCGTGTACCGGGAAGCAATGACGAATTCAATCCTGAGTTGGAAAAGGCCGGACGTGTTGCCGATTTCCTGGAGCTTGGTGAACTGATGTGTATGGATGCCCTTACCCGCGAAGAATCCTGTGGTGGACATTTCCGTGAAGAATCACAAACAGAAGAAGGCGAAGCCAAGCGCGATGACAATCGCTTCAGCTTTGTTTCTGCTTGGGAATACAAACCCGACATCAAAGACGAAGTGCTGCACAAGGAAGAACTCAAGTTTGAGGAAATCAAAGTTGTGGCACGTTCTTATAAGTGATCAGTAAATGGTGAACAGTGAACAGTGAACAGTAAACGGTTATCGGTGAACAGTGAACAGTAAACGGTTATCGGTGAACAGTGAACAGTAAACGGTGAACAGTAAACGGTGAAATTGAAATTGTCGAAAGGATACTAATTGGGAACTATTCAATCATATCGTGATTTGAAGGTGTGGCAGGAAGGAAAAGCTATTTCTATTCTTGTATACCGGATTACTTCAGCATTTCCAGCTGAAGAGCGTTTTGGTTTGGTTTCTCAGATTAGACGTTCGGCTGTTTCTATTCCTTCCAACATTGCTGAAGGCTGGGGACGAAATACAAATCAGAATCTGATTATGTTCCTTCGTAATTCAATGGGATCACTTTGTGAGCTGGAAACTCAACTTGAAATTAGTTTTGAATTGGGTTTTGTTAATGAACAGACCTTTGAGGAAATTCAGCAGCGACTCAATTTGCTTTCACGTCAATTAAAAAAATTCATCAACTCAATAAACGAAAAGAAAATTTTATCTGAACCCACGATTGCGTACGAGGCAGAACTCCAATAACCGTTCACCTTTCACCAGTCACTGTTCACTAAAAAATATAGATATGAAACTCAATCTAAAAATCTGGCGCCAGAAGAACCGTGAGGACAAAGGGAAAATGGTAGATTATTCCATCGACCATGTTTCACCGGACATGTCATTTCTCGAAATGCTGGATGTGCTCAATGAGCAACTCATCATCAAAGGAGATGATCCCATTGCATTCGACCACGATTGCCGCGAAGGAATTTGCGGAATGTGTTCGCTGTTTATCAATGGTCGCGCACACGGACCTAATTATGGCGTAACTACCTGTCAGCTGCACATGCGTTCTTTTAATGATGGCGATACAATCTTTATTGAACCATGGAGAGCGCAGGCTTTTCCGGTAATTAAGGATCTGGCAGTTGATCGCAGCGCATTCGATCGTGTGATTCAGGCAGGGGGATATGTAAGTGTGAACACCGGTGGAGCTCAGGATGCCAACTGTTTACCTGTCCCCAAGGAGAATGCAGATAAGGCCTTTGCAGCAGCAACTTGTATTGGTTGCGGAGCATGTGTTGCTACCTGTAAAAACGGATCTGCAATGCTATTTGTATCTGCTAAGGTTTCTCAGCTTGCTCTATTGCCACAGGGTAAAGCAGAAGCGCAGCAAAGGGTATTGAACATGGTAGCACAGATGGACGCAGAAGGTTTTGGAAATTGTTCCAACACAGGAGCATGTGAGATTGAATGTCCAAAAGGAATTTCACTCGAGAACATTGCTCGTATGAACCGTGAGTTTATGAAAGCATCAATTCTTTCGGAGAAATAACTATTTGCAAAAGCAGAAAAGCCCTCTTCGTAAGAAGAGGGCTTTTCTGTTTATTGGTGAAAGGTGACAAGTGGATGGTGATATTTTGAACGTTCACCGAACTGTTATCAGTTAAGAGTTATTAGTTAGGAGTAGTTAATTAATCGTTTAGAATTTTCTTTTGCTGTTCACTGTTCACCAAAATCACTGCTTCACCATCTTTTTAGTAGCAACAATTTCACCATCTGCAATGAGTGTATACGTATAAATACCGCTGCTGAGGTCGTTTGCAAAAACGTTGATTTGACCTTTACCTCTTTGTGTGAGATCAAGTGCACGAATCAACTTTCCTTCTGCGTTGTAAAACAGCAATTGTGCTTTTTTAACGGTTTCGGGTAGCATAAACGAAATGGTGGTTTGTTCTGCAAAAGGATTGGGTACGTTCTGATCGAGCACAATGGATGGAGCATCGCTGAGTTCGATGTTCGTAGCGTTTTTCCATTCGGGTTTTTCAGATGAATTTTCCATTGAACGGTTTTTGCAGCATTCAGTGATTAAGTTATACAACGAATTGATATGTTCCTGAAAGGATTTATTGAGCGAATCTTGCCGTGTTGTTAATTGGGCAAGACTATCAATTGTGCGTTGCTGTTCCTGAAAACCGCGGGTAAGGAGGGCGATATAACCGTTATAGTTTAAAACTTTATAGGACTGTTCGGGGTGTAAAGGATTACCAATGCTATCTATTTCTGCTGGCAATGTGAAATCATAAACAAGATTGGAATTTACTTGCTCCACTTGCTGTGCAATGAATCCATATTGTAATTGTGTGCTGAACCGTAGCCTTGATTGAGTGGTGTCGTAATTAAAACTTACCGGATTCATCTGGTTGAGCAGATCTGATGCGTTGGTAATGGTGTTGACATTCGTTTTTAGTGAAGAGTCCGAGAAAATTCCGGCGCCTGTAGTTTCCTGTGCCGTTAAGAAACATGTTTCCCTCTGCCCAAATGGATAAACCGTTTCCTGAAATGTTATTGAAACGGGCAGTAACATTTGTAGTTGGCAAATTTGTTTCCACTCTCATACCTTCTGTAGTAGCGGGGTAATATTGAGGATTTGAATACCTCAGGTAGAAACGCGCAGGTGCTACATTTCCACAATTTACTTCGCCTACCATAAAGTTTAATCCGTTGCGGAAATAAATAGAATTGTTTGCCATGTTCACATCATAGTTTCCGGTTAAGGAAGTGGGATTTGCTGCACCACAATAATTTCCGAAGCCATCGCTTTTTTGAACATAAATCACATCTCCATTGGCATCAACGGAAAGAACTCCATTACCGGGGTTGACAATAGGTGTAGAAGTGGTATTCAAATCCTGAAAACGCAATCCGGATCTGCCACCGGCTGTTGTTGTGGCGTTAGCGTCCGGACTATTGATGTGCAAAGTATTTTGCGGATCAATTCCCAACAAGTTGAAACTACCAATACCAACGCGTCCTTTAGCACCATTTGGGGTTGAGATCATTTGCATGATTTCGAGTCCGTCGTTGGTGCCTGCTGCAACCGGGAAACCGTTGTTGGAGGTGAAAATAAAACGCAGACGGTCCGGACCAACTCCTAGAAAGGAAGTTGACTCATTTCCCCAGTTGATGATGGCATCACTTCTATTATTTCCAATGTTGCGCAAACCAATATACATATTGTCGGAACTCTGACTGATAAATGTTCCCACATCCATCCAACTTCTCCAGCCATCGTTGGTTGCGTTGGTGGCATTGTAACCGATGTGCATTAAACTCATAGGACGAGTTACAGGATTGAATGGATCATGACTGATTGAAACGCGTGTAAATCGATTGTTTAATCCACCGGGGTTGTAGGCTGCATAGGATCCAGTCGCAACTTGTGTAATGGTCCCAACAGATTGAATTCGGATACGTTCATTGGTGCTGTTTGCTCCGGTGAAAGCATCGGTTGCAAAACCTGTGGAAAACAATAAGGGACGATCTTGCTGGTTGTACAACATACCGATACCTACTGCATTGGGCAAGGCACCGAAATTAGTAGCAATGAAAAGTGGATTAGTAGGATCTTGAATAGAGCCGACAATACCTAACCGCATTCCATTTTGCACAGCGCCACCGGTGGATTCATTGCCGATCTGCAGCCAGGCGGACCAATTTGCATTGTTAGATAGATGCAACAAAGATTGAGGCTGCCCCATTGCCCCTGTTCCTGGGTTTTGGGTATTGTTAAAGCGTGGCCCTATACCCACATTTCCATAGCCTGTCATACGCATAACTTCTCTTCCTTCCATCTGGTTTCCATCAACACCACCGGGATTATTCCCTATTCCCGCAGAAAAGTTGAAAATTAAATTGTCCGGACCGGGGAAAGGACCTACGGAATTATCACTCCAGTTGATGACAAAATCGGACACATCAATGCTGTTGGCCCGATATCCGATATAGGCCCGATCCTGGTTATCGGTAAAGGTGATACCGATTTTCATCCAGGGACGATAGCCTCCGTCTTGCACAAATGCAGGATTATTGGAATTTCCATTAAGATGAAGTAATGAATAGGCTCCTGTAT
Organism: Flavobacteriales bacterium; assembly: GCA_046289975.1. Lineage (GTDB taxonomy): Bacteria > Bacteroidota > Bacteroidia > Flavobacteriales_D > UBA2798 > UBA2798. Next base: position 29,700 of record JBKBUQ010000010.1, read on the forward strand.
TAATTGCTGGATTGAATAATCCGGCCGAAAAAGCTTGACTAAATCCAAGTAACATATAACCATCTCGCACACCTGGAAATCCATTTACAAGATAGTTAACTGAATGATTGAGCCTTATCCTTGGGATGTCATTGGTTCTGGTTTGTAGTGAAAAATTGTTGGTATATCCCAAGAACCGTGTTTAGGGTATATTTTGTGCATTGACAGCAGTAGATGATTGGCCATAAAGAGAGACACTAAATAGTCCAAAACAAATCGTTAATAGTTTTTTCATGGTGAGAAATTTATCGCACCAAGTGAAGTATTCCTGTTTTAGTTTCTTTTTTGTTGGTTATCATGTTTGTGTATTGAATGATAACGTAATAAACACCCTCATTACACGGTAATTCATAATCCTTTCCATCCCAAGGCAAGTTGTTTTTACCTTCAAAAACCACTTTTCCCCAACGATTGAAGATGATGGTTTCCTGATCCTTGATGCCTATGTTTTTTGTGAAAAAGGCATCGTTAATACCGTCCTCGTTTGGTGAAAAAACATTGGGAATTTCAATTTGCGGTTCAAAACATGCAGAATCACCTAAATAAACATCATCAATGTAATAATATGCTCCACTATTTCCACCCAATGCGTCAGGTCGAAACCATAAATAATTTGTGTTTGGGTCCGAAAAAAAATTTCCTATATACAAGTATTTTTCTCCGCCGGATGCGATGAATTTGCCCCCTATCTGAACCCAATTTAAACTTTCAAGGATAAGTTCGGTCGAATTACCGTAGAGGGGAACCGGTAATATTGATTGTGAGAAGAAATCTGTAACAAGCGAAGGAGATAACGCGACTCCGATATTATTGGAAGCTAAGCCGGTTGAGTCTAAAAGAGACACAAAAAAGCACCAGTAATATTCGTTGTTTGCAATTAGTGGTTGACTCAGTTCAATTGCTATGTACTCCCTGTAATTTACAAGTCCTCCATCAAATGCAATTGTAGCAAATCCGCCGTATGCATTTCCTTCTTTAGCGTATTGAAACCCCCAATCATTCCAAGGTACACCTGCTCCCCAATTTTGACCAACGACGTTGGCGCAAGAATTATAATAATCAGGACTTGCAATTGTAGGGTTAAACCAATTTGCTAAGGATTGTAATTCCGCCGTTCCAATTGGGCAATATATGGTATCTTCAAAGCTTGGGTTTGGAACAAGATTAGTTTGCCCGAATAGTTTCAGGTGTGAAAGGAAAAATAAAACTAAAACAAGAAATTTCAATTGGTGATTGAAAACTGTAAGTTGGCTACTCCACCTTGTTTTTTAAGCGCCAAAAGAAAGTGGGAACAAAACGCATGGAGAGCTAATATATGAAATCGCCCTCCTTTCTCCTAAAAAAACGATGGGTAAATCGTGTATTTGCCCCTTTAAAATACCATACAGCGCTCCTGTGAGCTTTAAGCTTGTGGCTTTTTCAAATTCATGGCTATTAATTTAGCTCAGTAATTTTAAAATGCCAATTATTAATTTTTAAAGATAGGTGAAAAAGGGGTAAAAACGTTGTGATTTAAATCATTGAAAAACAATAATTTAAACTTTTTAACCCTCCTAAAACAGAGTAGTTAGAATTTTAATTTAGGCATGAAAATAGTTTGAAAAAAGCATTTTTTTAGTCCTAATTCAGGTAACCGAAAGCCGTTTAAGGAGCAGATATTTTATATCACCACTCACCAATAAATCTATTTCCCGCAATACAGCATCACACTTTCAACGGTCGATCGGCCTTCGCTTCCTTCCGGATATTTTTTTAAAAGATCATTGCCCATGACTTCACAATCGGGCAAATACGAATGATCGGCAGCAGCTTTTTTCATGCATTCGCAGTACTGTTCAGCATTCGCTTGGGGATCGTCTTTTTTACAGGACGCAAACATGAACAGTACGGCTGAGGTATAAATCAGATTTTTCATGGCGATGTTCTTATCTCGTTTTTTCGTTTTGGTCGTAGACCGCACAGCGAATGATTTCTTCACCGTAAATTTTTGCTGCCTCAGGATTTTTTGGAAGCAACTCCTGGTGTTCTCTTGCTAATTCTGCACATTCATTCATGCGATTCGGATCATTCAACCCTTCTTTAAAACACGCACAATATTCCCTGGCAAGTGTTTTAGGATCGCGGGTGCTGCAACTTACTGTTAGGAAAATTACAAACAACAAATAGACTTTAATCGCATTCATTGGTTATGGTATAAATAATATTCATGCTTTCCGGATCTGAGCCAAATTCAGTTTTTATTTCCTCTTCCAACTCACGTGCTTTTTCTGCCCAATGAAGTTGCTCTTTTTCATTGGAGGCAGTCTTTACTTTTTCATTATAACGACACCATTCATTCGCGCTTTCTTCTGCAGCGTTTTCGCAGGACAAAAAGCAAGTATTAACGGCAACGATCAAGAGCAGTTTCAAATTCAATTTCATCACCGGAGTTTTTATACCTGGATCGAAACCGGTCCAGTTGTTTTAAACACGCATTCATTTTTTCTGTTCCTTCTTCTTCACCTAGTTGATGTACTTCATGAAAACAGGCACATACTTCCCGCGCATCTGCTTCAGGACCACAAGAAGCAAGAAATATGTTTCCTGTAAAAAATAGTATTAGTGATCCTAAGCGCATGATTACGAAAATAAGGAATTGAATTGAACTATGGGTTCTTTGTTAAAAACCACTAATTTCATGGTGGCTTTCATAATAATTTACGTTACTGTATATAGCTTGAAGTATGGCACATTCCTCTTCCCCTGTAATCATTTCCAAGCTGCCTCAGGTGGGTACTACCATTTTCACGGTGATGAGTCGACTTGCAGCTGAACATGGGGCAATCAACTTATCGCAGGGATTTCCTGATTTTGATTGTTCGCCGGACTTGCTTCGCCTTGTGTCCAAAGCTATGAACGATGGGCATAACCAATATGCTCCAATGCAAGGCTTGTTATCCCTTCGGGAAACGCTTTGTGCAAAAATGAATCGGGCCTACAACGTTAATTATCATCCGGAAACCGACATTACAATTACTGCCGGGGGAACACAGGCAATCTATTCTGCTATTTCTGCATTTATTCGTGAAGGAGATGAGGTAATCCTTTTTGCGCCAGCATACGATTGCTATCAACCTGCAATAGAATTAAATGGCGGAGTTGCTGTTTGGTCGACATTAAAACAGACTGATTTTTCAATCGACTGGCCCGAAGTAAAAAAACTGATCAATCATCGTACACGGATGATCATCATTAATACCCCGCATAATCCAAGCGGTACCTTACTCAAGAAAGAGGATCTGGAACAACTTGAGAAAATCACAAATGGGACAGATATTCTGGTTCTGTCGGATGAAGTGTATGAGCATCTGGTTTTCGATGGACAGGAACACAATAGTGTATGCAAATTTCCGGGTTTAAAGGAGAGATCCATTTTAATTTATTCATTCGGGAAAACGTTTCACGTAACCGGATGGAAGATGGGTTATGCACTTGCTCCTGCAAGCCTCATGGCAGAATTCCGGAAAGCCCATCAGTTTATCGTATTTGCGGTGAATACGCCAATGCAACATGGTTTAAATGCATATCTGCAAAACGAAGAGAATTATAATTCCCTGTCTGCATTTTATCAGCAGAAACGCGATTTCTTTTTGGATGGAATTAAAGGCAGTCGCTTTTCCTTTAGACCTTCAGGGGGGACATATTTCCAGTTATTGGATTATTCTGCAATCGCTGACGAAAAGGATACCGATTTTTCAATTCGTCTGACCAAAGAAAAGAAATTGGCAAGTATTCCGATCTCCGTTTTTTACCATGAGCCGGTCAACACAAAAGTATTGCGTTTCTGTTTTGCCAAAAAGGAAGAAACACTTAAGCGCGCCATTGATATAATAAACTCAATTTGATGGAGTACACAAATGAATTAAAGGTTTGTATTGTGCAAACGGAATTGGATTGGGAAAATCCTGAAGCCAACCTTATGCGTTTTGATCGTTTGCTTCAGAATGTGCAAGCCGATTTGATCGTTCTTCCTGAAATGTTCAGTACCGGATTTTCGATGCAACCGGAAAGAATTGCAGAAACAATGAGTGGAGATACCGTACAATGGATGCTTACAACTGCAAGAACAAAGAATGCTGTCCTTACCGGAAGTATTATCATTAAAGCAGAAGGTCGGTTTGTGAATCGCTTGCTGTGGATTCATCCTTCTGGTACTATCGAATATTACGATAAACGTCACTTATTCAGAATGGGCAATGAACATGAACATTATTCAGCCGGAAGCACAAAAATTTTTCCGGAGGTAAAAGGTTGGAGGATCTGTCCCCTGATTTGTTACGATTTACGTTTTCCGGTTTGGTCAAGGAATTGTTCTCCTGTTTACGATGTGTTGATTTATGTTGCCAATTGGCCTGAATTGCGTCGTGAGCCATGGATGACATTGCTTTCTGCCCGTGCAATTGAAAATCAGTCGTATGTTGTTGGTGTAAATCGTATTGGAACGGATGGAAGAGGGATTGCGCATTCCGGTGATTCCTGTGTTATGGATGCAAAAGGAATTCGGATTTCTTCGGATAGTTACAAGTGTGAGCTGGTGGAGACTGTTCTGCTAAAACGCAACGAGCTACTTGATTTTAGAGAAAGGTTTCCGGTATTATTGGACAGTGATGATTTTTCAATTCGCTGAAATAAATTGATTAATCAGAAGGGTAAAAAATTCCATCCGAAAAGAATCTGTACAACCCATCCTGCTCCATAAATGGTACTTGTGGCAAAAACAAGTCCCCATACCACTGCAGGTACATAAGTGATTTGCCTGAGGTTTGTAGTGTCTCCTGCATGCCCGGGTTCATCGGCACTTAGCCATAAAATCACAAGCGAAGAATAAACCGCTTCCATCAGGTTTAAGGCCGCAGAAAAGAACAAAAAGTAATAGGTTAAAGCCTCATTTTGTAAATAATAGCATCCGGCCAACATTGCGCCGTAGGTTAAAATCCAAAACCAACCGAAACGATTCCTGACCCAAAAAAGTAAATTGAGGATTAGCCAGCCGGCCAAACCATAAAAAACATAATCGGTATTTCCCTTGTGAAGAAAATAAAACATGGCAACTGCTGCTGCTGTTCCAAAAGGATAGCCTCCTAAATTGATGAACAAATCGCGAAGCCAACCGCTAATGGTGTATTTGCATGATCCGGAGGTGTCGGCATGAAGATCGACTTTACTGAATTTTCCGGTAAGCAATAACGCAAAGAATGCATGTCCGCTTTCATGGAACATGGTATTTAAACCGCGAAAGTACGGACCGATTGCCGGTATCCTCAGCAAGAGAAGCGCAAGGATGAACATGCCTGCATATTGGTATTCCCGGGGAGCAAAATCAAGCATCGGATTCTTTTAAAAGCCCAACTTATTTCTGACTACCGCCATTTTAGCATGAGCAATGTGTCGTGCTTTTTCTTCTCCAATTTTTAATTGGTTTTCCAACTCAGGAAGAGAATTCATGTAATGCACAAATAGGGAACGGGGCTCGGCGTATTTCTCAAGTATCACGCCGAGTAATTCCTGTTTGGCATGACCATAACCAAAATTTCCGGCAAGGTATTTTTCGCGTAAGGCTGTTGTTTGTTCCTTGTTGGCGATCAATTGAAACAGCTTGAATACATTGCAGGTGTCAGGATTTTTTGGTTCCTCAAGGGGAGTAGAGTCAGTTATGATCGTTCCAATCTGTTTTTTCAATTCCTTTTCAGGAAGAAAAATATCGATGAAGTTTTTGTAACTCTTGCTCATTTTTTGACCATCTGTACCGGGAACGATCATCACGCGTTCATCTACTTTTGCCTCGGGCACAACAAAGGTTTCTCCAATGATGCGATTAAAGGCTTCTGCTATATCGCGTGAAATTTCAAGGTGCTGCACCTGGTCTTTTCCAACGGGAATATATTCTGCATCATACAAAACAATATCTGCCGCCTGCAAAACAGGATAAGTAAACAAACCGGCATTGACATCCGATAACTTATCGCTTTTCTCCTTAAACGAATGCGCATTCGCAAGCATTGGGAATGGCGTAAAGCAGTTGAGGTACCACGCAAGTTCACATACTTCCGGAATCATGCTCTGGCGATAGAATACTGTTCGTTGAACATCTAATCCAAATGCAAGCCATGACGCAGCAACCGCATAGGTGTTACTACGACGAACTTCTCCATCTTTAAGTGAGGTAAGCGAATGCATATCGGCAATAAAAATGAACGAATCATTCCCTGGCTGACGACATAATTCAATGGCAGGTTGAATGGCTCCTAATATGTTCCCGAGATGAGGAACACCTGAACTCTGAATTCCTGTGAGTATTCGCGGCATACTTTAGATCAAAGCATTTTTAAAAATGAAACTTCTTTTGCAGAAAGGAATCTCCATTTTCCGCGTGGAAGATCTTTTTTCACCAATCCGGCAAACATCACACGGTCAAGTTTGATCACATCGTATCCCAAATGTTCGAACATACGACGAACAATTCTGTTTTTACCGCTATGAATCTCAACTCCGATATCACGCTTATTACTGGCGTCGCCCACAAATTGAGCGTCGTCGACTTTAATAAATCCGTCTTCCAGCTCGAAGCCTTCCTTCAGTTTCATCAGGTCTTCACGCTTAACGTTTTTATCCGTCATTACATGATAGATCTTTTTGATGTTGTTCCTGGGATGGGTCAGTTTGTCTGTAAGCTCTCCATCGTTGGTCATCAATAATAAACCTGTTGTGTTTCTATCCAAACGTCCAACCGGATACAAGCGTTCCCTGGTTGCGTTCTCAACAAGATCAAGTACGGTCTTGCGCTTTTCAGGATCGTCAGTTGTCGTGATGTAGTCCTTGGGTTTGTTCAGAAGAACATAAACCATTTTTTCCTGACTCAATAATTGGTCGTGAAAATGGACTTTGTCTGTTGGTAAAATGCGCGTACCTAACTCTGTTACTACCTGTCCGTTTACACGGATAACACCGGTTGCAATCAATGTATCGGCTTCACGACGTGAACAAATTCCTGTATTGGCTACAAACTTATTTAAGCGAATTTTACCATCATCGTGCGACTTGGTAGTCTTCTTTTTCTCTTTCGACCGATTTACCATGTCGTTGTAAGCACTGGCCGATTTTTTGAATGATTTCTTCTCTTTACTCAGTTCTTTGAAGTCAAATTCTTCATCATCCGAGAATTCCTTTTCGATATAGGGCTTCTTAATTTCTCCGTCCTCTTTTTTACGACCAAAACCACCTTTTCGGGTTTGTCCGCTGAAATAGGAACTACCTTCTGTTTCCGGATTGCTTTCACCGGAAAATTCCTCTCCGGATTTTGCATAGCTTCTTTTTTTGTTGCCGGAGTTGTCGGTTTTATCGCGACTATAACTGCGTTTTTCTGCAGTGCCATCGTCCTTTTTCAGTGTAAAGGATTTCTTCCGATCATTACCGAATCCTTCGTCACGTTTTCTGTAAGAACGTTTTTCTCCACCATCATCGCTTCTTCTGGAGTAGAATCGTTTTTCTCCACCCTCGTCCTCACGTTTGCCGTAAGAACGCTTTTTGTCGGAACCGAAACTATCGTCTTTTTTACCGAATGATTTTTTACGGTCTGAACCGAATCCACCTTCACGTTTACCGTAGGATCTTTTCTCCCCACCCTCA
>JBKBUQ010000110.1:0-9731 GCA_046289975.1 Flavobacteriales bacterium
GGCTGTGCAACTTGCCGAATGGAAGGGAACCTTCTTCGCTGAAGCTACGAAGGACAAGGGAAGGGAGCCTCGAAAGGAGGAAGGTGGAAACATGCTGTTATTGTTGTTGGATTGTTTTATCGGAATAGCGGCTGTTGATGACTCTTCGGAGACCGGTTTTGAGGAGGCGTTCATTGAAATTTACGAGCAGGCCGACATGGAGATTGGTAAGTTTCAGATAGGTGAGCAGTTGCGCGTAGTGTGTTCCGTTGATTTCGGATACTGATTTTATTTCGATGATGAATTTATTTTCTACAAGAATATCAACTCGGAAATTCATATCGAGAGATTCTCCTTTGTAGAGGACAGGAATATTTTTTTGTCGTTCAAAGGATAGACCGACTGATGTTAACTCGCGACTGAGGCATTCTTCGTAGATGCTTTCCAGCAATCCGGGACCGAGTTCGCTGTGAACGGTAAAACAGGTATCGATGATCAGGCTGAAAAGTTGCTCATCGCTTTTTGATAATTCTTCCATTGCACAAAACACGGAAGAAGCAAACAACCAAAAAAGCGTTACCGTACCAAAATACTTGTTGATTATACAGTTGGACCAAAAAAAAGAGGCCAATGGCCTCTTTTAAAAATTGGTTTTGAAGTTTGAGGTGCTTTTGATGAAGAAATTTAGTTTCTTACTTCCCTTAAAAAAGGTTCTTAGTCCCTCTCTCCCTTAGCGGTTCCCTTACAAAATCAGCATCGCATCACCGTAGGAATAGAAGCGGTATTCTTCTTTGATCGCTTCTTCGTATGCCTTCATCACAAAATCATAACCACCAAAGGCAGTGACCATCATCAACAATGTGCTCATTGGCATATGGAAGTTGGTGATCATGCTGTTTGCAATGGAGAAATCGTATGGCGGGAAAATGAATTTGTTCGTCCAGCCATCGAAGGGCTTGAGGAAACCGTCGGTTGAAACGGATGTTTCGATTCCACGCATAACGGTTGTTCCTACTGCACAGATACGTTTGCGGTCGGCTTTGGCCATGTTAACTGTATCTGCGCAAAGTGCAGGAATAATTACTTGCTCAGATTCCATTTTATGCTTGGTAAGATCTTCTACTTCTACTGTGCGGAAGGTACCCAGACCAACATGCAGCGTTAGCTCTGCAAAATTTACGCCTTTGAGTTCAAGACGCTTCAATAGTTCTTTGGAGAAATGGAGTCCTGCAGTAGGAGCAGCAACAGCACCTTCATGTTGTGCGAAAACTGTCTGATAGCGATCTGCATCTTCCTTTTCCACTTCGCGTTTGATGTATTTCGGAATTGGTGTTTCTCCGAGGCGCTCAATTGTTTTTTTAAATTCTTCGTACGGACCATCAAACAAGAAACGAAGTGTGCGTCCGCGTGATGTTGTATTGTCGATTACCTCAGCAACCAGCGAATCATCGTCGCCGAAGTACAGTTTATTTCCGATACGGATTTTACGTGCAGGATCTACCAACACATCCCAGAGGAGGCTTTCACGGTTCAATTCGCGAAGCAGAAAAACTTCGATCTTTGCTCCGGTTTTTTCCTTGTTACCGTACATGCGTGCAGGAAACACTTTGGTATTGTTGAGAATCATCACATCACCATCTCCAAAATATTCCATGATGTCGCGGAACTTGCGGTGTTCGATGGTCTGCGTCTCACGATTCAGCACCATTAAACGGCTTTCGTCGCGGTTGGCAGCAGGATGGTTAGCGATGAGTTCGGGGGGGAGTTTAAACTTAAATTGACTGAGTTTCATGCGTTTAATTAAGTTACTATTCGATTGAAGGGGCGCAAAGATAGACTGTGCCTACCCCCTTTGTCAAGCATTTGGGAGAATATATTTCGAAATCACCGGGCGAAGCAATAAAGGGGTCATCAGGCGAGAGCGATATTGATTACCTTTGTGCTCTGAAAATTACACCCTTGAATACCGCTAAACGCCATACCATAACTGCCGCATTGCCCTACGCAAACGGTCCCTTGCACATTGGTCACATTGCAGGAGCCTATCTTCCTGCAGACATTTACGTGCGTTACCTCAAAATGCGTGGCGAAGACGTAGCCTTTATATGCGGAAGCGATGAACACGGCGCAGCGATCACAATCCGTGCGAAAAAAGAAGGTATAAGTCCGCAGGAGATCATCGACAAGTACCATTCCATCAACAAAAAAGCATTTGCCGATTTGGGCATTGCATTCGATATTTTTCACCGTACGAGTGATCCATTGCATCATCAAACCGCGCAGGATTTTTTCATTCAGCTGGAAAAAAACGGGGCTTTTACTAAAGAAACATCTGAGCAGTTTTTCGATGAAGAACATCAGCAGTTTTTAGCAGATCGTTACATAACCGGAACCTGTCCGAAGTGCGGAAACGAAAACGCATACGGCGATCAGTGCGAGAAATGTGGTTCGTCTCTAAATCCGACGGATCTCATCAACCCAAAAAGCACGCTTAGCGGAAAAGCACCTGTTCTGCGCAAAACCGAACACTGGTATTTACCCATGGAGCGTCATGAAGCATGGATCAGAGAGTGGATCGAAAAAGGAATACTCGAAGGAAAGCCGCACCATGACCCGAAAGAATGGAAAACGCATGTGCTTGGTCAGTGCAAAAGCTGGATCGATGCCGGTTTGCAACCACGCGCCATGACACGCGATCTCGACTGGGGCGTGAAAGTTCCGGTGAAAGGCGCTGACGGCAAAGTACTCTATGTTTGGCTGGATGCACCCATCGGATACATTAGTGCTACCAAGCAATGGGCAAAAGACAATGGGAAAAACTGGGAAGATTACTGGAAATCGCCCGATACACGTTTGTTGCATTTCATTGGGAAAGACAATATCGTTTTCCATTGCATCATCTTCCCCATCCTGCTTAAGGCACACGGCGAATTTTTGTTGCCGGAGAATGTTCCTGCCAATGAGTTTTTGAATCTGGAAGGCGATAAACTGTCCACCTCCCGCAACTGGGCGGTATGGGTACACGAATACCTCGAAGAACTCCCCGGCAAGGAAGATGAATTGCGTTACGTTCTTGCATCCATTGCACCCGAAACCAAAGACAGCGAATTCACCTGGAAGGACTACCAGGCGCGAGTGAACAATGAGCTTGTTGCGATTTTTGGAAATTTTGTGAATCGGGTCGTAGTTTTAATGGAGAAGTATTATCAGGGAATTGTTCCAGAAATAAACGGTTCCATCAAAACCGAACAGGAGAAAAAATTATTCGGAGAGTTAATTCCTTCACATTGGAAATCGCTTGAGGACAACATGAATCGGTATCGTTTCCGTGAATCCCTTGCCGCCGCGATGGACATTGCCCGTGAAGGAAACAAATACCTCGCAGAAACAGAACCCTGGAAGCTCATCAAAACGGATACTGAACGCACCAAGGAAATACTTTTCAATGCTTTACAGATATGTGCGCAACTATCGGCTGCATTTGAGCCATTCCTGCCCAATACCAGCAACAAACTGCGTGGGTTGTTAAATATTACGCCTAATGATTGGAAAGACGCAATAAACGGAAATCTAGTCGCTTCCGGACATACTCTCGGTAAGCCCGGGCTACTCTTCGAAAAAATCGACGACAGTGTAATTGAAAAGCAAATGTTCAAACTGGAAGAAAGTCGCAAAGTATACAAGGAACTCACAGCACCTGCTTCAAGTACGGTGAAGACCCAAAAATCAGATATCACCTTCGATGAATTTTCGAAGATGGATATTCGTGTAGGTACTATTCTGGCGGCAGAAAAAGTGGAGAAAGCAGATAAATTGCTCAAACTGACTGTAGATACCGGAATTGACCAGCGCACGATTGTATCCGGAATTGCCGAACATTACACACCGGAGGAAGTGATAGGTAAAAAAGTAAGTGTTCTTATCAACCTGGCTCCCCGTAAAATAAGAGGCGTTGAGTCGAAGGGAATGATCCTGATGGCCGAAAACGCAGAAGGAAAGCTTTGTTTTGTTTCACCTGTAAATGCATTCGACTCAGGGGCGGAAATCAGATAATTCGATTTCTAAACTGATTTTGCTCCAATATTGATTCATGAGTCAAGCAGCTGAATCTACACTTCCTTACTACCCTTTTGCAGTTCGCGTTTACGATGCTGAAATTATCATTGCTGAGTTGATTCAGGAAATTGAGGCTGTTGAAATCGAGCACATGCACGCACTTACAAGAGCGCTTGAAGAAATGGGTGAGGGAAAAAAGTGGAAAGTGGTTACAGTGATCCACAATTACAGCCTTTTGGATAACGAAGCAAGAGAATACGCCTCAAGTGAATACGCACAACGGTTTACCATTGCAAATGCGATTGTTGTCACCTCGCTTGCCACTCGAATTGGCGCGAATTTTTTCATCAATTTTTCCAAACCGCCTCGTCCAACCAAAATCTTTAACAAGACGGAATTGGCGTGTGAGTGGTTAAAGAAAATCAATTCGCCGGAGCAAGATTAGCAGGTGCTTTTTGGTATTCAGCAGGAACAATTCCTGTTAAGGAACCAAGGAAGGCTACGATCAGTTGGTTTTCTTCCTTTGAGATTTCCTTATTCAATTGGAGTTTCGCCATAATGTCAACTGCTTCTGCCAGGTCGGTTATCGATCCGTCATGAAAATAAGGCCATGTCTTTTCGATATTACGTAAGGAAGGAACTTTAAACACATCCTTTTCAAATTCCTTTTTGGAAATTGTCATCAGCCCGATATCATCGACTTTACTCTTGGTAAAATCACGGTAATCGCCATGCACACCAAATTTCTGGAGCATTGTTCCGCCGAGTAAAGCACCGTTATGACAAGTTGCGCATCCTGTTTCAATAAAAAGATTCAATCCGTCTTTTTCATTTCTGCTCAATGCCTTGAGATCACCACCCAGGAATGTATCAAATCGCGAGGGAATAATCAATTTACGTTCGAAAGCAGCGATGGCATTTTGAATGTTCTGGTAAGTAAGCGGATCACTATCGTTCGGAAACGCCTTTTTAAACATTTCTGCATACATCGGAATACCTTTCAGTTTGCGAACCAGAAAATCTTTGGAAGGAATAGCCATTTCTACCGGATTCAGAATCGGCATTCCGGCCTGTTCTTCCACATCAGCAGCTCTTCCATCCCAAAATTGAACACTGTGTAATGCTGCGTTTAATGAGGTTGGTGAATTACGATCACCCCTTTTGCCGGCATCTCCCAAAGAAGTTGATTCATTATCAACCCCCCACTTAGCGAGATCATGACAGGAATTACAGGAGTTATTCCCGGTAAGTGAAAGTCGCGTATCAAAATACAGCATATGTCCCAATTCCACTTTTTCGTTGCTTATCGGATTAACGGGATTTGTAGCCACTGCGGGCAATGCCTTAAACAATGAGCGCGCTTTCTCCAGTAAAGCTTCATCTGCAGCTTTTTCATCTGCACGGGCTTGTGCAGCCGCTTGTTTTGCTTTTTCTTCTTCAGAAGGCTCCTGAGAGCAGGCAGCAACAAGCGCAGAAAATACAGCAAGAAATAAAAGTGATTTTTTCATGGCAATTGTTTATTCTGCCTCAAAATTAATGCTTGAGACAAAACAAAATGCGATGAAAGTCACTTAGCGTACAAACTTCCGCTGCACATTCCCAAAAGGTGTTTCAATCTGAAGCAGATAAACACCTGAAGGAAGATGGGAAAGATTGCTTTTCCAGGTCCAAACGCCTTGATTAACATCAATCTCTTCCGCCGAAACCTGTTTTCCGTCGATGGTAAAAATGGAAAACTTCACTTTACCGGAAACCGGTAGAAAAAATTGCAAGGTCAGTTCTTCAACTACCGGATTTGGATATAATCCCAGAATTACCGGTTTTTGCTCCTCATCAACAGCTGTGGAAACCGATTCGCTCCTCGGACATTCAGGTGCCTGAACAACATTAGTCATTCCTGCCCTGGGAACTGCAGCAGCAGGAGAAGTACGAACAAAACGTTCCAGGTGATTCACCTTAAACGAGGTTCCATATGTAAACGCAGAAGAAGATTGATCGATCGTATTCACATAGTACCAGTCGGCCTGCACCCTTTGCAGATTTACATCAAGCAAAATAAAGCCGTGAAGAGAAAGATCGATGTATTTCATGTGCGAGTTATTTAGCTGAATCAAACTGCTGGCAACACCAAGATCCAAGCCCGGAGAAGTAACTGAAGGCGTTACAAATTCTACGCAGGCCGATCCGGCACCGTTTGAGCCATTGTATGTGGAAGTTGGCACATCATTGGCCCAGGATGAATGAATATCGCCTGTTAAAACAACTACATCAGAAATATTATTCTGCATAATGTGATTGATCACTCTGTCGCGTTCTGCGGGATAACCATCCCACTGATCACCGTTAACTGCGACACCAAACACACGCAATGGAGCCATCATGACCTGCTGACCTAGAATTTTCCATTGGGAAGTGCTGCTGGAAAGCCGATTACTCAACCATGAGAATTGATCGGTTCCGAGCATTTGTCGATTAGGATCGGTTACAGTAGAACCTGAGGTACCCGCCTGAACATCGCGTCCGTGTAATCGTGTGTCAAGCATAATTAATTCCAGCAGATTTCCATAACGGATTTCTCTAAAAATGCGATAGGGATCGGTTGGAATACCACTCTCACGAATGGGTAGCCACTCAAAAAACGCTTGTTGAGCAGCTGCTTTTCTCAGCGACCACAAACCTTCATTGCTTTGGTGATTCTCTGCGCCATTTTTGTAACTATCATTCGCAGATTCATGATCGTCCCAAATCAAAATGAACGGGTATTGCTGATGACAACGCATCAGATCCGTATCCAAATGGTACGATGAATATCGTGCTCTGTAATCAGAAAGCGAAACTATTTCATTTGCCGGCAACCACTCTCTGCCTGCAGTGCCATTAGGGGAATATCCTCCGGTTTCATATTCGTATATGTAATCTCCAAGAGCAAGTACAGCGTCGACATCATTACGTTCATTGATCACCTTATAGGTATTAAAAAAACCTGCCTCAAAATTGGCACAGGAAACTACTGCAAAACGAAGACTATCTGCATTTACCGAAGACGCCGTCTTTGTTCTTCCCCGTACCGAATTACTTCCCAATGCATTGAACTCGTAATAGTAATAAGAGGCAGGATTCAATCCGGTAACATCCACCTTCACTGTATAATCTTTAGAAGGATCCGTCAGCAAACTACCCTGATTGACCACCTGTGTCATTCCTGTGTCGGTTGCCATCTTCCAAGTCACTACAATCGGACCGGAGTAGGAAGAATCGGGAGTAACTCTTGTCCATATAATGACCCTGTCACTTAATGGGTCGCCAGAGGCTACACCATGATAAAAAGGCTCCATGCAAGGAACCAGGGTTAGGGAGCGTTGAGAAAAAAGCAGCGACTGTGTCAATACCAGTGCGATAAAAAAGAAAAGTTGTCTCATTATTTTTTGATAAAGGGCTTCACAAAACGATTATTCTGACCCACAACACTTACCAGATAATATCCTGAAGGCAGATCAGAAACAGAAATATTGATTTGATCCTGATCAACTAAATAATTAGTTGATGAATAAAACATTCTGCCGGTAACATCAGTTATAGCAACAAACACATCTTCACTTTCTGTGCTGATCGAAAACCGAACATTTAAATCATCCTCAGTAGGATTGGGAAAAAGAATAAAGGAAAACGAAGGGCTGTTTTCATCTATTCCCACCGCCGAACAAACCACAGCATAAGAACCTGTGGCTCCCGTATTTGCACCTGTTCCCCCTGAGATTGTGTTTACAGGATTGACAGAACCATCTGCACAAAGTGGAAGAACTATTTTTATTCTTCCTGCAGATCCGCCACCACCTTCGTTACCGTTGTTACCATCACCGCTCGTGAGTGAATTGGCACTACAAAATAAATTTCCGCCATAGCTGCAATCTGCACCCGTACCCTTATTGCCTCCTGCTCCGCCGTTACCACCGGAAACATTGAGGTTACCATTTATTACTGCTTTGCCGGAAGTCTCCAGCCAAATACCGCCACCTGAGCCACCACCACCACCGGAACCAGCGCCTGCACCACAGGAAAGCGTGGCTTCACCGCAATCATCACAACCATCACTACAGCATTTTGGACTCGCATCACCGCTTCCACCATTTCCTCCTGCAAGGCCGTTTTCACCTTTTGAAGAAATATTACCTGTTACAATTAGTGAATCTGTTTGTGCGATCAGTTGAATCAATGCCCCGCCATTTCCACCGCGACCACCTTGCGTACCCAAATTGTAGGAGCGACCTCCTCCTCCTCCTCCTGCACCGCCGGAACCGGAATGAATATCCGCACCGGAAATTGTACCTATAGCCGAAGTGGAAGCTCCTCCAGTGCCACCTGAGCCTGCAATAACTACGAATGCAGGTGAGACATTTAAATTACTTGTTGTTCCCGAATTGGAACCACTACCCCCTGAGCCACCGGTACCAGCATGACCAGCATAACTCCCACCTGCACCACCACCAGCGCCGCCGCCACCACCAATTAATCCGGATTCATCATTATTGTTTTGGCATTGTTGTTTCGGACCGGAACCATTTCCACCGGCAAGACCCGGATTACCTGCGCCGGGACCCTGCCCGGGGAGCCCAGGTTGACCACCCTGTAGGGTAACTTGACCGCTTTCATCTTTGTTACTGCAATCGTTCAGTGCTGTTATATCACCTGTTAGCGACGTGACCAGCGAACCACCTGCACCTCCTGGTCCTCCGGGGTATCCGGCATAATCTCCATTGATCGTTCCTTCGATGATGATCTTATCTGCGATGATGATCAATTTACCGCAGGAAGAAAAACTGTATGGTTCAACATATACCGTTGCACCCGGTTTCAAATGAAAAGTACCATTAACGATGTACACTCCTCCCATCAGAATGCTGGATTGTTGTATCAGATTTCCGGACACATTGGTGGTGTCGCATTGTGAATTCACCACCTTCACAAAAGGAATACATAGAAAGAAAAGTAAAAGTTTTTTCATGGATGATTATTTAACGAACAACTGTAAATCGAATTCGGCGCACTGTTCCTGAACTAAAAACGGATACCACATAATTTCCACTTTCAAGAGATTGCGTATTTATTTGAAATGCATTCGGACCAGATTGTATTCTCCATTCTGAGTCCATAACCATGCGTCCATGCATATCGCTCACCTGAACGCGTGCATTGCTAACTTCTGTAGCTTCAGTGATTACCCAAACCGGTAAAACACCATCGGAAAGTGACGGTCGTATAGAAAATTTAATCGGATTGAGATTTTCAATTACTGATGTCGGTTGAACAGCGCATGGAGGAGATGGCAAAACCTGGATATTGAATGTGTCAGTGATGCAGCCTGATGGATCATAAGCAAAAACAGTAGTGTTGAGCGTAACCGTAAGCGGAAGTGAATCTGAAACCTGATTTGAAGGGAACCATTCTGCCTCACCCGGCCAGGAAGGATGAAGATGAATCACATCTCCCGAACAAGCGCTAATGGTTTGTTTTTTTCCGGAATTCTTGAGCATGGTAAACTGATCGTAAACTGTAGAATCGGAGGTAACAAACTTTGCGGTGAGTCGGTTTCCTTCAATCTCAAGCAACATAGACCCCAATTTCGTATTGGTTGCAGAATACATAACAGGATGAGGCCATCCGGAAGATGTTCCACTTAATTTACCTGAACAACCTAC
>JBKBUQ010000111.1:0-9703 GCA_046289975.1 Flavobacteriales bacterium
TGCTGAAAATCGAGAGTGATGATTCTTTACAACGTTACAGTAAACATTGATGAACAAATCCATGAAGAATGGCTTCAATGGATGAAAGATGTTCATATTCCTGATGTAATGCGAACAGGGATGTTTATAGAGAATAAAATCTGTAAAATTCTGGCTGAGTCTGAGGGGGGCGTATCGTATTCTGTTCAGTATCTGTGCAAGGATATGTCTACATTTAAAAAATATGAATCAGATTTTGCACCTGCATTGCGGAAAGACCACTCAGACAAGTACGGTGGGAGATTCGCTGCTTTCAGGACCTTACTCGAGGTTGTTCACAAGGTGAATTAAATACTGATTGCCAATTATGGTTTTTTATCTTCCGGTTTTTGCTGATTGAAATTCCGGAATGTGTAGGTCAGTTGCAATTGAAAATAACGATTCATAACGTTTGAACGGGTGTCCTCAATGTAAGTTTCAGTCACCTGGCGATTAATACTGTTGTTCTGGTTGAGTAAATCGTATGCAATCAGACGTACATCAAGTTTACGGTCTTTCAGGAATTTGTATCCTAATCCTGCATTCCAAAGGATAAAATCGCGGTTGAATTCTTGCTGGAGTCCTCTGTACATGCTATGTGTAACATCGGTTGCAAAAACAAATCCTTTTCCAAAAATCCAATTGAGTTTTCCGGTGCTGTTTTGAATCAGATAATTATTATCGGAATTGGTTTGCAAAGAATTCCGCACAATTGAATAGGTGGAGTTTGTTGTAACAGTAAAATCAATTTTATCACTGAAGTTTGATGCAAGGGTAAATCCTCCGGTTATGCTATAATTGTTGGAGATGTTCTTTAATCCGTTTACCAATCCGGGTGTTTGATTCAATCCAAGACTTGCGTACACATTTGCATTGCTTTTTAACGGTGCCATTGGGAAACCATAGTTGGCATAGGTTCGCATTGATTTGTTTCCGCTCATGTTGGCATAGGAAGTGTATTGTGATCCCCGCTGCAGTAAAATATTATCGCGCAACACAGTATCACTTGTTGCAATAAAAGTGGAATTCCCAATGTAGTTTTCAGTAAAACTTGCATGCATCATCCAGAATAAGGATGTGCCTTCCATGATTTTTGATTTCATCCACCGGCCAAACAAACTGTGGGTAAACGACTGCGCAAGATCGGGATTTCCACCTCGCAGAAGAATGGGGTTGGTATTATCAATCACATCCTGTAACTGATTTGAATTGGGTTGATTCGTCGACGTTCGGTAATTCAATCGGATATTACTCTCTTTATTGAAAGCATAATATGCAGAGGCAGTTGGGAGAATATTGAAAAAGGCTTTGTCAATAGCAAATTCCATCGGAAAACTCTGATCTGATGTTAATGTAGCATATTGTGCATTGGCTCCAACCTGAAAATTGAAATTATTATCCTTGGTGAATCGATAAAGCAATCCACCTTTCTGTACAAAATAATTGGTTAGAAATTTACTGGTTAACGAAGTATCCATTACAATGTGGTCGCTTGCTAGGGAATCGTAGTTCAGTGTTGTTTTGTTTGATGTATTCCAGTTAAAACTGGGATTATAAGTAATCTGAAGCTGACCTTTTTCTTTTATTGGTTCTGTATAAGTTATGTTAATGCTTTGGGTGTGATTCAAACTGTTCTGATCATTGATCTGATCTAAAACCTGTAATGAGTCGGTGGAGTAGAAATACACATTACGAGAATTCAAATACCCGTCGCCATATCTCGAATTGTAATTACTGGTCCATTCCACCGAAATCGTACGGCCTTTTTTCTTTAATCGTTTGCGATAGGTCATGGTTTGTCCAAGTACATAAGCAGTCATGTCCGAACCGTTGAGATTACTCATTACGGTAGTAATCAGATTCTCTGCTCCGGTATTACTTCCATTAAGGACGGCGTCTGATACACTGGTTTGAAAACTCCCTTTTGGCTGCCATGTAAGCACTGAGGTGGAATCTAGGTTTACATCAAGACGCAAATTCACCCGATGATTCCATGTGAGGTTATCGCTCTGACTGGTCTCTGTGTAATTGTTGGATGAATCACTCGACTGAATAAAATTCCGGTTTGTCCATTTTTCCTGAAAACGATCGGAGTAGTTGCCAAAATAACTTCCTGATAAAAATGCTTTTTTTCCAAGACGATCACTGTAATTTACACCCAGGGAATGGGTAGTAGCAATACCGGATTGCGCGGCATTGGTGAAATCACCGGATTGGTTTCCTCTCCAGTTCATTCCTGCCATTTGTGGCGGACCACCTCTTCCTCCGCTTCCTCCACCACCTTGCGATGAATTGGCTGCATTTACACCTAACAGATCTTCCTGTGAAAAATTCTGCTGGTTAATGTTGTTACTCATGCCAACAAAAGAAAGTTTCCGGGCGCCTTTGAAATAGTTTAAACTGAATCCTGCATTGTAATAGTCGTCCGTTCCATAGGCGGCATACCATTTTCCGAAATTTCCGTCTCCGATTTTCTGGTTGGTGAGAATGTTTATTGTACGTGTTCCTGTTCCATCGTTGAAACCCGTAAATGCAGCCTGATCACTTTGCTGATCAAAAACCTGGATTTTGTCGACCATATTCGCAGGTAAATTTCGAAGAGCAGCATTTGGATCTTCTCCAAAAAACGGACGCCCGTTAACCAAAACTCTTCCGAGATTTTCCCCATTCACTTTCATCTGGCCATTTTCTGAAGTGATTCCGGGCATCTTTTTTACCAGGTCTTCAGCAGTTGCATCAGGATTGACTTTGAATGCCTTCGCATTGTATTCTGCAGTATCTCCCTTTATTTCTACACGAACCATGCGCTCTTCAACGGTAATATCATCAAGCTCTGTTGAGCCGGGTTCCAAATACAAATCTCCCAGGTTAACATCATCAAATACCATTACGGTATCTTTTCTCAATGTTGAATAACCAATAAAACTGGCCTGAAAACGATAGCCACCTCTGCGCAATCCTGTGATGACGAATCGACCATTGGCATCCGTTGTACTCCCTATGATCAGCGAAGAGTCTCTGTGGTGAATCAGAATAACATTTGCTCCCGGAAGGGGACTTCCATTGGATTTGTCCTTAAGCGATCCTTTTACCGAGAAGTCCTGAGCAAGTATGATTTCAGGCACAATTAAAAGGGTGAATAACAATAGGTTTCGAAAATACCGGAGGGTGATGTGATGTGTCATGGCAAGTGTAGACGCTTGTTTTTGGATAAGGTTTAATCCGCGCCTGGAATTTTTACAAATTTACTCTTATTTGATCTGATCGTATGTGTTTTGGGATGAGCGGTAAAAGATTGCCATTACCAACAATTTCCATTTGAGGATGAAATGAATGTTTTATGTTATTTTCACGCATGGTTCGACCTAAAAAACATCTAGGACAGCATTTCCTTATTGATTTGTCAATTGCTCAGCGGGTTTCTGATTCACTTACAGGATTTGGCAATTACCGGCAAGTGATTGAAGTGGGGCCCGGTACCGGTGCTCTAACCCGGTTTTTATTGGAGCACGATGAGTTTCTGACATCAGTGGTTGAGGTCGATTCGGAGTCTGTTGAGTACCTGAAAGAATATTTTCCTCAGCTAAATGGAAGAATATATTCTGAGGATTTTTTAAGAATGAAAATAGGACAGCTGTTTGATGGTCCTGTAGCTGTAGTTGGAAATTTTCCTTACAATATTTCATCGCAAATTGTTTTCAAGGTGATCGAAAACCGTGATCAGGTACCGGAAATGGTTGGTATGTTTCAGAAAGAAATGGCAGAGCGAATAGCAGAACCTCCGGGAAGCAAGGCCTATGGAATTATCAGTGTACTCACACAAGCTTTTTATGATGTTGAATACTTGTTTACAGTGCATGAAAATGTATTCAATCCTCCCCCAAAAGTTAAAAGTGCAGTTATTCGCTTGAAACGAAATAATCGCAATGAAATGGGCTGTGATCCAAAGTTTTTTATCCAGGTGGTTAAAACCGCATTTAATCAACGCAGAAAAACCATTCGCAATTCCATAAAATCCTTAAATCCTGAACGAAGAGAGCATCCTTATTTTGACCTTCGCCCGGAGCGATTGAGTGTTGAACAGTTTGTTGAGCTGACAAATTTTCTGATGCCATAACCCTTTACAAACTCAAATCCAGGGTTCACTAAGTCATACGTGTTTTTTTCTGTGCATTATTGATATTGCAGAAAAAAGCACAATATCATGTTAACGAGACTTTCAAAAGTTGCCTTGTTGTTTGCATCGGCAATTCTATTTTCATCGAATGTTAATGCTCAAGATCCACAGCTTCGTCGGGCCGATTTCTTTGGGTTTCAGGCCGCAGTACGAAGCTCATTTTCGAACGGAGGTTCCAGCAGCCAAAAAATTATCCTTCCCAACACCAGGTGGCTGGAAATTCGCGGTGTTGGTACAAGTCCATCTTCAGAATATCAAATGCCAGTTGGCTTCCTTCCTGTTCCCTATTCTGCGTCTATGAATGTTCAAACTGTTGATACGCTTATTGCTTTTTATAAAAGAAGTATGGTAAACGGGCAGTTGAGAGGTTGGAAATACCAATATCAACCGGCAGTCAAAGAACCTTTTGAGATCAAAGGTTTAACTGATGTGTACAAAATAACCTTAATCTCTGAACGATTGGAAAATGAGGGGATTATTGGCAAGGAGGCTTATATTGCTGATAGGCATGAATTGATTTATATTGGGTTTACTGAAGATAGGGTATTTATTTTCCGCTCGGAGTACGGAAAAAGGCATCCCAAAGACAAATACTTTAAAGAGAAGAACAAGGAGTTTGCAACATTTTTGAAATCACTGACCATTCTGGATTCTCCCCGAAAGAATCTCCTAAAGTCTCCAACAGATGGTTTTTATTATGTAATGAATGATACCGTTCCTCTTTTGATGCCGTTTAAAAGCATGTATTTTGATGAGGGTCTGGTATACAGGAAGGGGGCTGATTTTGTGGTTAGAGAGTTCCCTACTTTTGGAAAAGAAGTAGATTTTGACAAATGGGACGGTAAAGGTATTTTAAAATTAAATGATGAAAGTCGACTTAAGCCCGAACTCGAAAAACAAATTGGAGTTAACGCATTTTACCGCATTGAATACCATACTGAGGATGAGGGTTTGAAAAAAGGGTTTTATTATATGGATATTGAAGATAAACCCGGCGTATTTTATGTGATTCGTTGTAAATCAAATGAAGAAAAGAGAAAAATTCTGGATGGGGGATTTGCTGCTGATTTTGTAAGGGTACTGAATGTTTTTTCACAAAATCGTGCCGATATGCCATCATTTGAAGCTGCAGCCGCAAGAGGAAAAGAGTTGGTATCTTTCTATTATTCTGTTCAGGAGAATGAAGCCAAGGAAAGTTTTTCCAAAGTTGATGCAATTCGTAAACAGTATGCCGGTAAAATCATCTTTAGAAGCAAGGACAAACTTGATGCTCCCCAGGTAAATGCGATTACAATGGTTGGAGATGAAAAGGTGTATATGTTTGTTTATCCTTATGACGGAACGCAACCGTCATACAAGAAGCGGAAATTTTCTATCCGCGTTTCCGGAAATGGAAGAACTGGTGAATTTGAATACTGGAACCTTGAGTACACTGGTAGCACAACCGTCAGGGGATTTGGCGGAAGTTATCTCACCGGACCGGTTTTCTCTGCGCATACCAATGAGTTGGGAGAATTTTTATCTGATCGTTCTTCAACCGAATCATGGAGTGCATCCAATATCGTCTGGTGATAAATACCGTAAGTTTATTGAAGCTGAAAGGCGGATTTTCAGGGCCTGTAAAGATTCAGTTTATGGATGATGAAGGTTCTGTACTTGCTGAAGGCAATATAAATATCACAGTTCCGGCAAATGAATACCATGGTGATAATGATCTTTGTTTTATTCCAAGTTGGAGCCGTCACGATCCTGTTCTTGAAGCAAAGATGAAAGCTGCCTACTTGCAACGCAACCCCAAAATGAAAGACATTGATCGTATCACCATCAATGATCGTGAGTGGAGAGTATTTAAAAAAGATGGTGTGATAAAAGGTCGCTTAATGAGCGCAAGAGTAATTTACAGCACTCCTTCAGGACAATGTTTTAGTCATTTGGTTGATTTTTATTCTGTCTATGATTTCAGATCTCAATCGTTTTCGGAGATTTTAAGTCTCGACAGAGAAATTGGATCCCCTCGCGTTATTGCTTGCGATTGTGATCTTTAAGCCTTATAATTTGTAGAGAAGGTCGTCCCCAGGGGCGACCTTTTTGTTTGCAGTTGCTTGACTTTTAGCGGGTTGGTTTTACTGATTCAAAACCTATCTTTGCACCATGCAATTTCCGATTACACGAGAGATCATTGACCAGTTAAGCGAGGCTATCGCTAATGGCAACGATGGTTTTCTGATGGATTTCCTGAAGGATCTCCACGGTGCGGATATTGCTGAAATCATCAACGAGCTTGATGGAGATGACGGAAAGTATTTATTCCGTTTATTGGAAAACGAGCAAGCTGCAGACACCTTAACAGAGCTTGATGAAGATGTTCGCGAAGAACTTCTGGAATCCCTAACTACACGTGAGATTGCGGCACACATCGAGGAGATGGATTCGGATGATGCTGCCGATGTTGTAAGCGAATTGCCGGAGGAAAAACAGCGCGAGGTAATTTCTCAGATCGAAGATAAAGCTCAGGTAAGTGATATTGAGGCTTTATTGAATTATGAAGAAGGAACTGCAGGCGCGATAATGGCGAGGGAATTTGTAAAAGCTAATTTAAACTGGCCAGTTGATCGTTGCATTGTTCAATTGCGTAAACAAGCTCAGGAAGTTGAACATGTTTATACCGTTTATGTTGTAAACGACGAAGATAAACTAGAAGGCTTACTTTCATTAAAATCCCTTTTGGTTGCTAATCCCAAACAAACTATAGGTGAAGTCTTTCAGAATAAAAACATAAAATTTATTCAGGCTAATCAGTCCATCGAAGAAGCTGCGCGTTTAATGGAACGTTATGATCTGGTTGTATTGCCCGTTGTGGATGATCAAATGCGATTAATTGGAAGGATTACCATTGATGACGTAGTTGATGTAATTCGCGAGGAAGCAGAGAAAGATTACCAGATGGCTTCCGGTCTCTCTGAAAAAGTTGAATCTTCAGATACCGTTTGGGTGATTTCCCGTGCACGTTTGCCCTGGTTGCTGATTGCCATGATCGGAGGAATTTTTGGTTCTATGGTTATTGGTCAATACGAAGATGTGATCGGCATTCATCCTGAAATGGCCATGTTCATTCCACTGATCGCTGCAATGGGAGGAAATGTTGGAATACAATCTTCCGCCATTGTTGTGCAGGGACTGGCTGCTGATGAAATTCAAATGCAGGGAATGGCCGCTCGTTTGTTTAAAGAACTAATTATTGGTATGGTAAATGGTTTGGTTTGTGCTTCTGTGATTTTAGGTTACAGTATGCTTACATCTGATTCTCTCAATCTTGGGTTTACTGTGAGCATTGCTCTCCTAACAGTGATTTGTTTTGCTGCAGTTTTCGGGACATTTGTTCCGCTTTTGCTTAATAAATATAAAGTTGATCCTGCTTTGGCAACAGGTCCGTTTATTACCACAACCAATGATATCCTTGGTGTAACAATCTATTTTTTGGTTGGACATTTTCTTTATTTCTGATCAGAATAAAGCGTATCTAAATTTTTCTTACCTTTTAAAACGAACAGTTATGAATATAATTAATTGGAAATTGGTAATTAGATAATTGGTAGTCGAAAATGAAAGTCTGTTTTATTGATACAGTTCATCCGATCCTCAAAGAACGATTGGAATCGCGGGGAGTGCGTTGCGTTATGCATACTTCAACTCCGCAGATAGAATTGGAGCAGCTAATCGGTAGCTACGATGGAATAGTGATCCGTAGCCGGATTAAAATGGATAAGCGTTTTTTGAGCAAAGCAGCAAATCTCAAATTCATTGCACGCAGTGGAGCAGGAATGGAAAACATAGATCTTGAATTTTGTGAGCAAAAAGGAATCATTTGTTTTAATTCTCCAGAAGGTAATCGTGATGCAGTAGGTGAACAGGCTATTGGGATGTTGTTGCTCTTATTCAGAAATATTTTACGCGCAGATGCACAGGTTCGGTCAGGTGTTTGGGACCGTGAAGGGAATCGTGGTCACGAACTGGCAGGAAAAACGGTTGGGATTGTAGGATTTGGAAATATGGGAAGTGCATTCGCATCGAAGCTTACCGGGTTTGGTTGCAGGATAATTGCATATGATAAATACAAAAGCGGATTTTCGACATCCACAATTGAAGAGGTTGATTTGGAAACGCTGCAAAGTGAAAGTGATGTAATCAGTTTACACCTTCCTCAAACCGAAGAAACAACCTATTATTTTAATTCAACTTTTATAGAATCCTGCAGCAAGAATTTTTTTCTGATCAATACCGCTCGTGGAAAAAACGTAAAAACAGAAGACCTGGTTGCGGCGATGAAAAAGGGGAAAGTCTTGGGAGCTTGCCTGGATGTAATCGAATACGAGCATTCCTCTTTCGAAAAAATTGACACTAACCAATTACCGGAGCCTTTTCAGTACCTGATTGCATCCGACAGAGTGGTCTTATCACCTCATGTTGCCGGGTGGACGTATGAATCTTATGTTAAATTATCCTCCTTTCTTGCAGAAAAGATCATTGATTGTTTTGGCTTGTGATTTTTGAGAAGGGGTTTTTATTTGTGGATCACGGGTTAAGGATGTTCAGGTTTTTGAAAAAATATTTTTCATAATTATTTAGATTTATCTTTTTTAAGATAACACTTTGAATCATTGCCGTACTTTTTGAATTCACATACTACAACGTAGTTTAAACATACCTTAATGGAAAGGTAAGGCAGTTGTTGGAATGTAGTGCGATGTTTGCGGCACTAAAAAACCAACAATGAAAAATCGAATTTTTAAAGCTATTAACAGTTTTGTATGTGCCTTGCTTTATTCAGCACCGGCAATCGCACAAGGTCCTGGCTTGCTGATTTCAGAATTTATGGCAAACCCTCCCGGAAACGATGCTGCATTTGAATGGGTAGAGCTTGTGGCTACACGGACAATTAATTTTAATCAATCCCCATACACAGTTGTATTCAGTAATAATGGAACAGCTAACGCAAATGGATGGGCTGCAGGTGGTGGCTTATCGTATGCATTTCAGATCAGCTCAGGCACAGTAAATGCCGGGGATGTTGTATATGTTGGTGGTTCAACCATGGCCATTACAGGTACAAAATTGCGCATAATTGATTGCACTACGCAAGGCGGAGATGGGTTTGGAAACGCCGGCGGAACAGGTGGTATTTTAGGAAATGGAGGTGCCAATGCAGATGGTATTGCAGTTTTCAATGTTGCATCATCTCAAATCACATCCTCTACTATACCGGTCGACGCCATTTTCTTTGGAACCGGGCTAGGGACTTCCATAGTAGCAGGAGGAACCGCAGGCTACGAACTCCCTGTTAATGATATTTATCCTGGTGGAAAATTACAAAGCACAAGTTTTATTGCACCAGATCCCGGTAGTGGAGTTACAATTGTTGCTACCGGTGTTTTCAATCGTACTACAGGAACTTTTACAACTGGCCGTAGTTGGGCAGCTGGTACAACATCTGATGGAACAACATCAATT
>JBKBUQ010000112.1:0-9696 GCA_046289975.1 Flavobacteriales bacterium
TGGGTGCCGACCTTTTTGGTTCGTATGTGGCAACTATTCTTGCTACAATGGTGTTAGGACAAGAAATCACTTCTGTAGATAATTTCGGCGGAATGGCTCCTATCCTGCTCCCAATGGTTATTGCCGGTGTAGGATTGCTTTTCTCTATTGTAGGAACCTGGTTTGTACGCATCAAAAACGAACACGATTCTGTACAGGCTGCTCTTAATATGGGGAACTGGTCTTCCATCATTTTCACAGCAGCTGCATCTTATTTCCTTGTAATGTGGATGCTTCCTGAAACCATGAGCTGGAGCCGTGGTATTGATATTACACGAAACGGTGTGTTTATGGCCATCATTGTTGGACTCGTTGTTGGAACATTGATGTCGATCATCACCGAGTACTATACAGCAATGGGAAAACGTCCTGTTAATTCCATCATTCAGAAATCAGCAACCGGTCACGCCACCAATATTATTGGGGGATTATCGGTTGGAATGGAATCTACAGTTCTTCCAATCATAGTGCTTGCAGCGGGTATCATGACCTCCTATTATTTCGCAGGACTTTACGGTGTTGCTATTGCAGCAGCAGGTATGATGGCTACCACTGCCATGCAACTTGCTATTGATGCCTTTGGTCCGATTGCCGACAATGCCGGTGGTATTGCAGAAATGAGTCAGCTCCCTCCTGAAGTACGTGAGCGCACCGACAATCTGGATGCTGTAGGTAACACCACTGCCGCAACCGGAAAAGGATTTGCCATTGCCTCTGCCGCGCTTACTTCACTTGCATTATTCGCAGCATTTGTGGGAATTGCAGGAATCTCCTCTATCGACATTTATAAAGCAGATGTACTTGCCGGACTCTTTGTTGGAGCAATGATCCCCTTTATTTTCTCTTCGCTTGCTATTGCAGCGGTAGGACGTGCAGCGATGGATATGGTAAATGAAGTTCGTCGCCAGTTCCGCGAAATTCCGGGCATTATGGAATACAAAGCCAAACCCGAATACGAAAAATGTGTAGAGATCTCCACCAAGGCCTCTATCCGTGAAATGATACTTCCGGGAGCCATTGCACTTATTGTTCCTGTAGTTGTTGGATTTATATTCAAGGCAGAAGTATTGGGCGGTTTACTTGCAGGAGTAACTGTTTCGGGTGTGTTAATGGGTATCTTCCAGAACAATGCCGGCGGTGCATGGGATAATGCCAAGAAATCCTTTGAAAAAGGTGTTGTCATTAACGGCGAAACCTTTTACAAGAAATCAGAACCACACAAGGCTTCGGTTACCGGAGATACCGTTGGAGATCCTTTCAAAGATACTTCCGGACCTTCCATGAACATTCTGATCAAATTGATGTCGATCGTTTCACTGATCATCGCTCCGCATATTGCGGAAAATCAAGGTGCAAACACGCACAGCGACACCCATCAGGGCGTTTCTGAGAAAGCATCCATCACAACGAATGAACTTCCCGCCAACACCATCAGCTGGGAAGCAGCCACTACCGGAAACTAATTGTTTTCATTGAGAAAAAGCCCGCCTAAAGCGGGCTTTTTTGTTTGGAAACAGTACGGGTAAGCTTTTATCGCAGGCCGACTATTATTCACCTTCACCAACAAATTGAAATTAACTATCTTTAGAGCCAAGGTTTATTTATTATGAGTATCGAAACAGGACTCAATTACAACACGCAGCGTCCGTTGCTGCACATTCCGGAATATGGTCGTCACGTACAGCAAATGGTTGATTACTGTTTGACCATTGCCGAGCGCGAAGAGCGTAACAAGGTTGCTAATTCCATCATCACGGTTATGGGAGCATTGGCTCCACAGTTGCGCGACATGGAAGACTTCAAACAAAAATTGTGGACGCATCTTTTTGTGATCTCCAATTTTCAGTTGGATGTGGATTCTCCCTACCCAAAACCTACACCCGAAGCGTATAAGGAACGTCCCAATCGTGTTGAATACCCCAAAAAGAACATTCGCTACGGTCACTACGGGAAAACCATCGAATCGCTCGTTAAAAAAGGTGTTGAAATGGAAGAAGGCGAAGAAAAAACAGCTTTCATTCTGGCCATTGCCAATTTAATGAAGCGTTCGTATCTGACATGGAACCGTGATACAGTTGCCGACGAAGTTATTTTCGAACAGTTGAGCAATTTATCTGCAGGAAAGATTCAGTTGAAAGACATTGAACTCTCTGCAAAAACAGGAACAGGAAACAGTCAGAACGAACAACGTTCTGGTCAGCACAAGAAGAAACACTGGAACAAGAATTTCAAGAAGAACAAGAAAAGATACTGATATGGGAACTTTTGAGATCCGCGGAGGAAAAAAACTTAAAGGAGAATTAATTCCTCAGGGAGCAAAAAACGAAGCACTGCAAATCATCAGCGCGGTTTTGCTTACTCCGGAAAAAGTGATCATTCGAAATGTCCCGGATATTATCGACGTCAACAAACTCATTTCCCTCTTGCAGGCGATGGGCGTTAAAGTGGAAAAACTGGAAGAAGGAACCTTTTCATTTGAAGCGAAAGATGTCGACATCAATTACCTGAATTCCGAAGATTTCAAAAACAGAGGCGGCGGATTGCGCGGGTCGATTATGATTGTTGGCCCTTTGCTCGCGCGCTTTGGGAAAGGATACATTCCCAAACCAGGAGGAGATAAGATTGGTCGTCGCAGACTCGATACCCATTTTATCGGTTTCCAAAAACTCGGAGCAAAATTCGAATACGATTCGAAAGATAGTTTTTACCGTGTTGAAGCATCCAATCTTCAGGGCACTTATATGTTGCTTGATGAAGCATCGGTTACCGGAACCGCCAACATCATTATGGCCGCTGTTCTTGCAAAGGGAAGAACTACAATTTACAATGCTGCCTGCGAACCCTACATTCAACAGCTCTGCAAAATGCTTAACCGCATGGGTGCAAAAATATCGGGTGTAGGTTCCAATTTATTGTACATCGACGGTGTTGAATACCTCCACGGTTGCGAGCACAAGTTGTTACCCGATATGATTGAAATCGGATCATTCATTGGTCTGGCAGCAATGACACAATCGGAAATCACGATTAAGAATGTAGCTTATCCTGAACTGGGAATGATTCCCGAAGTATTCGGAAGACTGGGCATAAAAATGGAATTGCGCGGCGACGATCTTTTCATTCCATCGCAGGAATGCTATGAAGTCGATTCGTTCATTGACGGATCCATTCTTACCATTGCAGATGCACCCTGGCCCGGATTTACGCCTGATCTTTTGAGCATCATTCTCGTTGTTGCAACACAGGCAAAAGGAAGTGTTCTCATTCATCAGAAAATGTTTGAAAGCCGTTTGTTCTTTGTCGACAAACTCATCGATATGGGAGCACAGATCATTCTTTGCGATCCACACCGCGCGACTGTGATCGGATTGAATCGTCAGTTCCCATTACGCGGCGTAACGATGACTTCACCCGATATTCGTGCAGGAGTTTCCCTGCTCATCGCAGCATTGTCGGCCGAAGGGAAAAGTGTTATTCACAACATCGAACAGATCGATCGCGGTTACCAGAATATTGATGTCCGCCTCAACAAACTCGGTGCAGAGATCAAACGTCTCTGATCGTGCAACTTTTTATTGCTGAATGAGCCTCTGGCCAATCATCACCCTGATCATCACTCTCGCTGCTGCGGGAACGAGTTATCTTTTTTACAGAAAATTACTTCTTGCCCAAAAAGAACGCGACGAACAAAAAGCGGCAGTACAACAAATGCAGGAATCCATGCTCGAGCAAGAGCGTTACCTTGCTTATACCAGTCACGAATTACGTACTCCGCTCAACGCTATTTCCGGGGGAACACAATTGCTTTCCAAATCTGCACTCGACGAGAGGCAGCGACGCTACCTCACCACCATTCAATCGGCGGTTGATAGTTCACTGCTCATTGTAAACGACATTCTCGATCTGGCCAAGCTCGACAGCAATATGGTTGAAGTTCGGCCGGTTGATTTTCTACTCACCGAAGTCATCAACAACATCCGCCACATTCTTGAATTTCGCGCTGAGCAAAAAGGATTGCAATTCATCACAGAAGTGGATGATCAGCTTCCACCTATTATTCACGGCGATTCCAAACACCTCACGCAAATTCTGCTCAATCTGGCTACCAATGCGGTAAAATTTACTGATCTCGGAAAAGTGGTGATTCGCGCAAAAGAGATGAACCGTGAAGAGGGAACAGTTAAAATTCGATTCGAAGTTGAAGACACCGGTAAAGGAATGCGCAAAAGTTCGGTCAATACTATTTTCAATCAGTACCAACAGGAAACGCGTCACACCATCAAACATGCAGGAGGAACCGGCTTAGGACTTGCAATTACCAAAAAACTGGTCGATCTGCAGGACGGTGAAATTTCTGTAGAAAGCAAATATCTGGAAGGAACAATTTTCAGTGTTGAACTTAGCTATGGCATAGCAGAGGGAGCCATCATTACCCACAAGGATCAGGATAAAAATCTTTTTCAGCAACTCAATCATTTCAGTATTCTGGCAGTCGACGATAACATGATCAACCGCGAAATACTTTATGATCTGTTGAAAGACGCCAATCCGTATATGGATATCGATCTTGCCGAAGACGGTGAGGTTGCCATACAGAAACTTCGCAGCAAAAACTACGATGTGGTACTTATGGATCTGCAAATGCCACGAAAAAACGGTTACGAGACTTCTGAATTCATCCGCAAACAATTCAAGTATCCGCAAAGTGAAATCCCGATCATTGCCATGACCGCTCATGCGCTTGAAAATGTTTCAGAAGATTGTTTCCGTGCCGGGATGAATGATTATATCTCCAAACCCATCGACATGAATCTTCTCGGTCATAAACTCGTAAAAGTGGCCGATAAAAAAACACGTTTATCCGAAAAATTCAGCCGATTTAAAACAATCGATCTTGAACACTTGCAGGAACTCACCAAAGACAACAAAGACCGGATACTAAAATACATTACTATCTTCCTTTCCAACCTGCCGGATGAACTGGAGATCCTCAAACAACACGCTGTAAAAAAAGATTATCAATCCATACGCGAATCGCTGCATAAAATAAAAGGGATTATTGCTTATATGGGAATAAAAAGTCTGACCCGCTTGTTTGCGTCTTCCGAATACACTAAATTAGAGTCATTAAGCGACCAAGAGTTGAAGGATTTTTTCAAAAAAATTGAGACGACCTGTTATCAGGCCATTGAAGAATTAAAAATTGTACAAAAAGAACTATAATTCCTCTAATTATGATCATGCGCTGTATAATTGTCGACGACGACGAACTTTCCCGGAATATCATGGAGGATCTTGTGCGCGAGCATGAGCATCTGGAATTGGTGAAAACATGTTCGAGCGCAATTGAAGCATTCAACGTTTTAAAGACCGAAGAAGTTGATCTGATCTTTCTAGATGTAGACATGCCCAAAATGAGTGGAATGGATCTCATCCGCAGTCTCGAAGTATTGCCGCAGGTTATTCTTATTACTTCGCATGCCGAATACGCTGCAGAAAGTTACGAATACAGCGTAACGGATTTTGTGGTGAAACCTATTTCGCACGGGCGCTTTCTAAAGGCGGTGGAAAAAGCACAGAAAAATCTTTCGCGTCCAAATTTCTCTTCCGAAACATCGAAAACCATCTTCATTAAAAGTGATTCTCGACTGGTCCAGGTTCAGAAATCGAATATTTTGTACATCGAAGCACTAGGTAACTACGTGAACGTTTATACTGCCGGCGGAAAATTTATCGTTCTATCCACGATGAAAGACATCGAATCGCGTCTCACCCCTCCAGATTTTATGCGTGTTCACCGTTCCTTCATTGTGCGTCTGGATAAGATTGACAGTATTGAGGATAATTTCATCCACATCAACCAGAAGAACATTCCCATTGGGAAAAACTACAAGGACGAATTGATGCGATCGCTAAACATGCTTTGATGCAGGCTTGGTCCGTCCTTGAAATTTCATCGTTCATCACTGCCTAAATCGGGACAATCAGTTTGCCTTCGGAAAACGGAACAGCCTGAGTTAAATTAGGTAATTGTCTGATGGAATTATGGGAAGTTTATTTGTCTTTAAGATCATTCTCTTTATTGTTTTGGCTCTGGTAGCTGTTTTCAATTATTTCAACTGGGTAACCAATAAGGAAGATTAGCTTTTTCGTACCTTGTGCGCTCAATGAACCGCATCAATATTTTGCTTGGCGCCACTGCCCTTTTGTTTTTTACACTGGGCATTTTCCGCTTTGGAGGAAGCCCCTCATCCGTTGAATCTTCCTCATTTCAGATTTTAGAAGTTGGCAGCACTGCACCTGCAATTGAGTTACCCAATCCAAAAGGAAAGACACTCAAACTCAGCTCCATCAAAGGCAAATACGTATTGATCGATTTCTGGGCCTCCTGGTGCGGCCCTTGTCGCAAGGAAAACCCAAAT
The DNA here is from genome assembly GCA_046289975.1 of Flavobacteriales bacterium. GTDB lineage: Bacteria > Bacteroidota > Bacteroidia > Flavobacteriales_D > UBA2798 > UBA2798. Next base: position 6,462 of record JBKBUQ010000112.1, read on the forward strand.
CTCACCGAAGCCTGGGCCAAGTACTCAAAAGCCAAATTCAAAGACGCTTCCGGATTCGAAATCTTCAGTGTTTCGCTCGACACCCAGAAAGAAGCATGGACCAAAGCAATTGCCAATGACAAACTCAGCTGGAAATACCATGTGAGCGACCTTAAAGGCTGGAATTCACCTATTAACGCTGTATATGGAATCAAATCGATTCCCATGAACTTTCTTGTTGATCCCACCGGGAAGATCGTGGCCACAAACCTCAGAGGACTGGAGCTGCACAAGGCCATTGATGCCTACGTAAAAAGCTTCTGACAGTACATTTTACCTTACTTTTGACTGCCTTTCTGACACATTGTCCGCCCTTGCGGGATTGGTCTTTTTTTTGTGACGGATAGTGTCCAATCAATTTTACGTGTATGAGCAAGGAAGAAACAACAAACAAAGAGACGATGAATGAGAACGGGAACGGGGGTGAGAACGGGAATGAGAACGGGAACGGGAACGGGAATGAGAACGGGAATGAGAACGGGAATGAGAACGGGAACGGGAATGAAAACGGGAATGAGAACGGGAACGGGAGTCAGACTATTGAGGAAACGACGGAGGTAACGACGGATGTCCTGGAGGAGATGAACAAAAAATACCTCTTGCTTTATGCCGAATTCGATAATTACCGCAAGCGTACAGCTCGAGAAAAGGCGGATCTGATCAAAAGCGGTGGTTCGGATGTAATCAAAAGTATTCTTCCTGTCATCGATGATCTTGAACGAGCCATTCGCGCCAACGAAACAGCTTCTGATCTGGAAATTGTGAAGGAAGGATTCCGATTGATCCACCACAAATTCATGAACATCATGCAGGCAAAAGGAGTGAAAGCCATCGATATTTTGGGTCAGGAATTCAATGCGGACATTTCTGAAGCCATTGCCAATGTTCCTGCACCCAATGATGAGATGAAAGGAAAAGTGATGGATGTAGTAGAAAACGGATACACCATGAACGATACGGTGATACGTTTTGCGAAAGTGGTAGTAGGACAATAAAAGTTTAGAAAATGTCGAAACGCGATTATTACGAAATACTGGGTATTAGCAGAAACGCCGAAGCGGATGAAATTAAAAAAGCGTACCGCAAAATGGCGCTGAAATACCATCCCGACAAAAACCCCGGCGATAAGGAAGCGGAGGAAAAATTCAAGGAAGCTGCAGAGGCCTACGATGCATTGGGTGATCCGGAAAAACGTCGTCGCTACGACCAATTTGGTCATGCCGGCATGGGCGCTGGATCGGGCGGATATGGAGGTAGCGGAATGAACATGGATGATATTTTCTCCCAGTTCAGCGATATTTTCGGAGGTGCGTTTGGCGGAGGATTCAGTGGCGGAGGCGGAAGAGGAAGACGCGTTCAAAAAGGAAGTAATCTTCGCATCAAAGTAAAGCTTACACTGGAAGAAATTGCAAAAGGCGTTGAGAAAAAAATAAAAGTCAACAAACTGAACAATTGCAGCAACTGTAACGGAACCGGCGCAAAAAATTCGAATGCCGTTCGCAATTGTTCATCCTGCGGCGGAACCGGTCATGTTACCCGTGTTACTTCCACCTTTCTCGGACAAATGCAAACCACACAGGTTTGTCCTACCTGTCATGGACAAGGAACAGTAGTTACAGAGAAATGTGGGGGCTGCCATGGTGAAGGAACAATTCGCGAAGAAGAAGTCATCAGCATCAATATTCCTGCAGGTGTAGAAGAAGGTATGCAGATGGCAGTAAACGGCAAAGGAAATGCAGTGAGAAACGGTATTCCGGGGGATATGATTGTGGTCTTTGAAGAATTACCGCACGATCACTTGCAGCGGGATGGTCATAATTTGCATTTCGATCTCCACCTCAATTTTGCAGATGCAGCATTGGGAGCCGACTGTGAAATTCCGACGCTTGAAGGCAAGGCAAAAATCCATATTGATCCCGGAACCCAGAGCGGAAAAATACTCCGCCTACGCAACAAAGGACTACCGGTGCTAGACAGTTATCAGAAAGGCGACCTGTTGGTAACCATCAATATCTGGACACCACAGAAGTTAAGCAAGGAAGAAAAAGCAACATTGGAGCAATTCCGTGGAAGTGAAAACTTTTCTCCTTCTCCTTCTAAAAAGGAAAAGAGTATATTTAAGCGCTGGAAAGAAATGTTTACCGGTCACGGAGACTGATGTATATTTTACGCGCAGAAAATATTGTAAAGCGATACCGCAACCACACTGCACTGAGCGGCGTGAACATTGCTGTACCTGAAGGAAGCATCTTCGGATTACTTGGTCCAAACGGAGCTGGAAAAACATCGCTCATCCGAATCATCAATCAGATTACCGGGCCTGATGAAGGCACCGTGTATTTCCGCGATGAAAAACTTTCGCAACACCATCTTTCCAATATTGGTTACTTACCCGAAGAACGCGGTCTGTACAAGAAGATGAAAGTGGGAGAACAATCCCTTTACCTTGCCCGCCTTAAAGGAATGAGCAAGAAGGAAGCGACACGTCAGTTACAGATCTGGTTTGAAAAATTTGAGATCAGCGGATGGTGGAATAAAAAAATTGAAGATCTCTCGAAAGGGATGGCGCAAAAAGTGCAGTTTATCACTACGGTGATGCACCAGCCTAAATTGCTCATCCTCGATGAACCATTCAGCGGATTCGATCCTATCAATGCCGATCTGATCAAAAAAGAGATCCTTCGCATGAAGGAAACCGGAACCACCATTATTTTCTCTACACACAATATGGCATCAGTAGAAGAGATGTGTGATGAGATTGCGTTGATCAACAATTCGAAAGTGATTCTCGACGGAAAGATGAGCGACATCCGCAAGCGATTCCGTTCGCAGGTTTATGAAGTGGAATTCAACGGAAACATGATTGCCTTTGCCAACGCTTTGTGGGCAGGATTCGAATTGCTGGAGAGAGAACAGGTAGAACCCAATCATTTCCGTTCGAGAGTAAAACTGCTTGGCAACAACACCACCAACAATTTACTTTCCGCGCTCATACCGCATGTAGAGATCCGCAGTGTACGCGAAATCATTCCGAGTATGAATGATATTTTTATTGAAGTAGTGCAATCGCAAAATCAGAACCATGGGTAAGATCGGACTCATCATCGGCCGGGAATACCTTACCCGGGTAAGGAAACCTTCCTTCATCATCATGACCTTATTGGGTCCGATCCTGATTGGTGTTTTCTTAACGCTT
>JBKBUQ010000113.1:0-9655 GCA_046289975.1 Flavobacteriales bacterium
ATTAATAATTTTTATAAGTTAATTCTGAAAATATAATATTTGTTTTTGTAATTTCCTGCCGTTACACGGTCCGTTTTAAACTAATTTGCGTTTTTGGGGTTCCCCCCCCCCCCCCCAACAGCAGATGAAAAAGATAAGGAACCTTGACTTGATACAGCTGTGAAACTCAACCAAAGATCCCCGCTAGAAGGAGTAAATACTGCTGTATCCCAAGTGCTATTTTGTGCTTCTTGAATGGTTAAAGAAGTCGAACACGTAGAAACAGATTTTGCCACATCGGACAACATTATTCCAAAAATGAAAAACAAAAATACTTTAGAAACATTTTTCATAATCATCTGATTTTACCTCTTCAATTTACGTTAAATCTATGATAAACCAGCTCAATAGGTCAAAAATTTAACTAATTAAGCAAATCGAAGGGAAATCCTCATTTTTAAATCTCAATTATGCCCGTTATTCGTTACTGGGAATTTAAACCTATCCCATCAACCCCAAATTATCAATCAACCTCACCTTACCCACATGTGCTGCAACAAGTGCTACGGGGTTTTTGGTTTGGGATTTTTCGGTGATCTCGCGGAGGGTGTCGCCGTCGCAGATGACGAAATATTCGAGGCGGATGTCGGGGCGGGTGAGTGTTGCGATGGCTTGCTGCAGGAGTTCGGGAATGCTTTGCGATGAATAATTTTCCTTGGCCGTAAACAGCGCTTTACTTAATGCAAGAGCAGTGCTTCGTTCTTCATCACTCAATAAGCGGTTGCGTGAGCTCATAGCAAGTCCGTCTCTTTCGCGGATTGTGGGCATGGCGATAATCTCCACAGGAATGGAAAACTGCTCAACCAGCGAACGGATCACCATCACTTGCTGGTAGTCTTTACTCCCAAAATAGGCCCTTGTAGGCTCTGCAATTTCAAACAGACGTTTCACCACCATTCCCACACCGGAAAAATGTCCGGGTCGGTGAGCGCCTTCCAGAACAGTCTCCAGAAAGCCAAAGGAAACAGCTTGCTGCGAAGCTTCGTCGGGATACATATCCTTTACCGAAGGAAGAAAAAGCACATCGCATCCGGCCGACTCCAGCATGCGCTGATCTTCTGCCACCACGCGGGGGTAGCGTTCAAAATCTTTGGGATCATTAAACTGGGTCGGATTCACAAAAATACTGGCCACCACAAGGTCGTTTTTGGACTTGGCTTCGCGGATCAGGGAGAGGTGACCTTCATGCAAAGCACCCATTGTGGGCACAAAACCGAGGCTTTTACCCTCCCTTTTAAGGGTATCGGAAAGGGCGGTCAATTCGTGCGGAAACGCTAATGTTTTCAAGGGCTTGAGGGGGAGGTGGGTGGGTAGCGGAGCGGGCAAATCTAAGTCGATTTGTTGAAAGTGCCGTTTTTTTTCTATATTTTTGTACCCGCAATGCAATTCTGCAGGAACGTAAAACCCCATTATGGAAAAACTTCGTGTACTTTATGTTTCCCAGGAGATTACTCCTTTTCTTCCGGAAACCACTCTCTCTACCATTTCACGCAAATTGCCTCAGGGCGTACAGGAAATCGACAAAGAAGTACGCGTCTTTATGCCACGTTACGGATGCATCAATGAGCGTCGTCACCAACTGCATGAAGTGATTCGTCTCTCAGGGATGAACATCATTATCAACGACAACGATCACCCGCTCATCATTAAGGTAGCCTCTATCCCTTCCGCAAGAATGCAGGTTTATTTTATCGATAACGAAGACTATTTCAAAAGAAAGAACGTTGTTAGTGATGATTCCGGAAAGTTCTTTGACGATAACGACGAGCGTTCGATCTTTTTCTGCCGCGGTGTTCTTGAAACCGTAAAGAAATTGGGTTGGGTTCCCGATGTAATTCACTGCCACGGCTGGATGACAGCTCTGATGCCTGCTTACGTTAAACGTTTTTACGGCGACGATCCGCATTTTGCAGATACCAAGGTGGTTTATTCTGTTTACGATAATGGTTTTGAAGGTTCACTCGATAAGAAGCTGGCCGGGAAAATGAAGTTCGACGGATTTACTGACGGTGATGTTACCCACCTAAAGGCTCCCGATTTTATTAACCTCACCAAAATGGCTGTTCAGCATGCCGATGGTATCATTCTCGGATCAGAAAAAGTGGATGCGAAAATCAATTCTTTCCTCAAAGAAAGCGGTAAACCCGTTCTTCAATACCAGGAAGAAGACCGCTACATCCCCATCTACAACGAATTCTACGACAAAGTCGCCGAAGCACTTCTGGTGGACTAAACCACAATGAAATTGAAAACTACATCCTTCTCAAAAGCTCAGCGGTCATTTATGGCCGCTGTCTTTTTTGTTGCCCTTAGCGTGAGTGCATGCCGCAAGTCGGATGCCGACCTCGGAGCGACCGTTCAACCCGCAGACGATATCCTCAACGGAACAGTAATGGACACCCTTACCCTACGCACCTTTACGCGGGTATCGGATTCATTGCGTACCGATGAGTTGGCCAATAACCTGATCGGAAGCATCAACGATCCTGTTTTCGGAAAAGTGAAGGCCGGTATTTTCACACAGATACGTCTGGCCGCTAACGCCCCGGATTTCACTCCGGGTGATATTATTATTGATTCGCTGGTGCTATCGCTCGTTTACCAATCGTATTACGGCAAACTTGATGCACAACAATTTCACGTTTACGAAGTAACCGATACCCTCTATCAGGATTCGGCCTATTATTCCACCACCGTTAAACAAACCGATCCTACCGATCTTGTTGTTGGCGGTTATTCCATTCAAACACCCAATACGCTTTCCTGGTTTCACGATCCCATCATCGGCGATTCTTCCAAACCACAATTGCGACTGCGTTTGAATAATTCACTTGCACAACGTTTTGCCAATGAAAGCGGAAATGCAACACTCGCTGATAATGACAACTTCACACGTTGGTTCAAAGGATTACATGTAACTGTAGATAACAGTGCACAAGTTGTTGGCAATGGAGCATTGATGTATATCGATATGCTCGATCCAAACACGAAAGTCACTATGTATTACCGCCGCATCAGCACCGGAGATACCGTTCGTTTTTCTTTTCTCATCAACGATCGTTGCGCACGTTACACCAGGTACACTCACGATTATTCCGGAACAGAAATAGCACTGCAATTAGCAGACAGCACTCTGGGAAATAATTATTTTTACCTGCAAGCAGGAGCAGGATTACAGGCGGAAATTCATATCCCGCATTTGATGGAGCTCAACAACAATGGCAACATCATCGTTAATCTTGCAGAACTGATCTTACCTGTACAATACTTCAACCTCGATCCACTAACTCCTGCACCGCAAATCATTCTTTTTGGAATAAACGACGAAGGCGAAAGTTTTACAGTTGCCGACCTCTTTTTGGGCGATCTCATTTTTGGCGGATACTATGATGCCAGTCGTAAAGTCTATCGTTTTTCCATTACACGACACATCCAGCGCATCCTGAACGGAACACACCCGAATAAAGGATTGCGTTTAGCTGTTGTTGCCTCTTCCATTTCCGGGAACAGAAGCATATTAAGTGGTGCCGGCGCCGACAATCGCGACAAGCCAAGTCTAAAAATTATTTACACCAAATACCAGTGAGCCATGTGCGGAATCGTTGGATACATAGGAACTAAGGATGCTTATCCTATCCTCATTAAAGGACTAAAACGCCTCGAATACCGCGGATACGATTCGGCAGGTATTGCATTGGTGGAAAACGGTCATTTGAACATTTACAAGAAAAAAGGAAAGGTTGCAGAACTCGAAGCATTTGCCACCGATAAAAACATCAAAGGAACCATAGGCATAGGTCACACCCGTTGGGCAACACATGGTCAGCCTAATGATGAAAACGCTCACCCACATTTTTCAGGCGACAGTAATCTCGCTATCATTCACAACGGAATCATTGAGAACTACGCCACCATCAAGGAAGAATTATCCAAGCGCGGACATGTTTTTACCTCTGAAACCGATACGGAAGTTCTGATCCATTTCATTGAAGAAATTCGCAATAAAGAAAAAGTTGATCTGTTTGAAGCCGTTCGTATTGCCCTGAACGAAGTGCATGGTGCCTACGCTATTGTGGTGATCGATAAGAACAATCCGGACCGGCTGATCGCTGCAAAAAAATCATCTCCGCTGGTAATCGGTATTGGAGAAGAAGGCGAATTTTTCCTCGCATCCGATGCCACTCCCATTGTAGAATACACCAAAAACGTGGTATATCTCGAAGACGAAGAAATTGCCGTGATCGATCGCAAGGATGGGCTGAAACTGAAAAACATCAAGAACCAGGACAAACGCCTCTCTGTACAGGAACTGGAAATGCAGCTTGAAGCGCTCGAAAAAGGCGGCTACGAACATTTCATGCTTAAGGAAATTTACGAGCAACCCCGCTCCATTCGCGATTGTATGCGCGGAAGGATCAGTGCTACACAAGGATGGGTTCAGTTGGGAGGAATAAAAGATTTTGAACAGAAACTCACTTCCACCAAGCGCATCATCATGGTTGCCTGCGGAACGTCATGGCATGCAGGCCTAGTTGGCGAATACCTTTTTGAAGAGCTGGCACGCATTCCTGTAGAAGTAGAATACGCATCCGAATTCCGTTACCGCAATCCGATCGTTGATGAAAACGATGTAGTGATTGCCATCTCACAATCGGGAGAAACGGCCGATACGCTGGCTGCCATTCAACTTGCCCAATCCAAAGGTGCAACCATTATCGGTATTTGTAATGTGGTGGGATCAACCATTGCACGCTCTACCGATGCCGGATCGTACACACATGCCGGTCCGGAAATTGGTGTGGCCTCTACCAAGGCGTTTACGGCACAAGTAACGGTGCTTACCCTAATGGCGCTGATGATCGGACAAAAACGCGGCACCATTCCTGCCAACCGCTTTAACCGTTTGCTTATCGAACTCGATTCTATTCCCGAAAAGGTGGAAGAAGTACTCAAGAGCAATCCCCAGATCAAATACATTGCCGACATCTACAAAGACGCACGCAACGCCCTTTACCTTGGTCGCGGAAACAGTTTTCCGGTTGCACTGGAAGGTGCGCTGAAACTGAAAGAAATTTCCTATATCCACGCCGAAGGCTATCCTGCAGCAGAAATGAAACACGGTCCGATCGCACTGATCGACGAAGAAATGCCGGTGTTTGTAATCGCCACGCAAGGACCATCCTACGAAAAAGTGGTGAGCAATATTCAGGAAGTAAAAGCCCGCAAAGGGAAAATCATTTCCATTGTTACCAAAGGCGATACTGTGGTAAAAGGACTGGCCGATCATATGATTGAGATTCCGGATACGGATGATATTCTTGTTCCGCTGCTCTCGGTGATTCCTTTGCAGTTGTTATCCTACCACATTGCCGTAATGCGCGGGTGCAACGTGGATCAGCCGCGTAACCTGGCGAAATCGGTGACGGTGGAATAAGAAGACGAAGACGGGGAAAGAGGATGGGAACAATGTGTGAATGTGCTAGTGTGCGAATGTGATAGTGTGATAGTGTGCGAATTTGGGAATGTGGGAATGTGGGAATGTTTATTCCTAATAGCCAATTAACTAATTACCCAGCCCACCAGTTACCCAGTTACCCAATCACCCAATTACCCAATTACCCAGTTACCCAATTACCCAATCACCCAGTTACCCAACCACCCTAATTATCCAATAACCTAATTACCCCAATTACCTCCCCTTCATCTTCCCTTCCCGTGCGAAAAACACTATACATCCTCTTTCTCCTCGCTTTCGCCTGTTCAGGTGAACAAAAGCACGATCATCGGCACGATCATGACAGTACCGGGCATGAACATGGGGAACATGAGCACGGGCATCATCATGGGGATGCCAATGCGTACATGAACGAGAGTGAGTTCGATGAACTGGTACAGCGCTTTGAGGATCCGGATCGGGAGAAGTGGCAAAAGTCGGAGGTGGTGATTGCGTTTATTGGCGATCTAAAAGGGAAAACGCTGGTGGACATTGGTGCTGGTACCGGATACTTTGCATTTAAGCTGGCCGATGATGCTGGGAAAATTATTGCTGCCGATGCCGATGTGCGTTTTATAGACTACATCGAAAACAAAAACAAGGACGCGAAAAAAAATAACCTCATCGCACGAAAAGCCGAATATGCTTCTGCTCCTCTCGAAACGAATGAAGCCGATGTGGTGCTATTGGTGAATGTGTACCATCACATTGAAAAACGAAAAGACTATTTTAAAAACGTACACACCAAACTCCGCGAAAAGGGAGAATTGATTGTAGTCGATTTTAAAAAAGGTGATTTACCGGTGGGTCCGCCCAATGCGATGAAGGTGGGTCCGAACACCGCAAAAGCAGAACTGGAAGAAGCAGGATTTACTCTTGTGCAAATGGATGATGCTTCGTTGGAGTATCAGTTTTTGCTAAAGATGAAAAAATAATTGGCGTCACCTGCAATTAGGTCTTTTAAGAATTCTTTTTACTTATTTCCAAAACTAACTTGGGTTACCTTTTCCCTAACCACGGTATTTATTAGCAGAACCTACTGTTCCGCTTCGCTCCACATGAATACGTTGGGGTTGTTGAGATAGGGTGTGATGTCGTTGGAGAAAACGATGAGCAGCAGATCGACCACAGGAAGAATTCCTACGCCTCCGCCCAGTGTGAGTGTGTAGGCAACAGGAACATTTGGCGTAGTGCCAAGATACAACCGGTGCACGCCAAAAGGACCCAATGTAATGCACAATAGCGAAGCTACGAGTCGTCGCGGGCGCCGTTGTTTTGTGTTTTCTGTGCTAGAAGGAAGGGTGTCGTAAAAAACAAAAACACTATCTTGAACTTCGGTAAAAGAAAGGTGTACAGAATCAGGAAATGAAAAAGAAGTCTGTTGCCCGGAAAGAGTGCTGCAGCAAAAAAATAAGAAAAGCAAAAGAAGACGCGTACGCAACTGAACCATGATCCAAAAATACTAATCAAAAGCATAGACCTAATCAAAACGAAATGAAAAAGCTCTTTTTATACCTATCCCTCACCATTGCGCTGGCAATAACAGCCTTTCTTGTTTATCGTTTTATCTATACCATGAATACCGGTCCGAGCGAAGAACAATTGGAAAAACGTCGAACCTTCGACCAAACAATTGGAAAAGATGCTAAACTCGACGCGCTCGAAGCCAGCTTTGCAGAAGAAGATTCCACTGCAAGTGATAGTTTAAAATAAATCAATTCCATTTCAGCACAATACCATCGGGAGAAGCTCTTCCGCAGAAAAAGTATGTCCAACCAAAACCATCTGCCATGAAAAAGTCAATGTTATTACTGAGCATGATCCTCGTTTTAGTCTCCGCCTGCGGCTCCGGCAGCGATTACAAAAGTTCCAATGAAACGAGCCAGGAATCATCGGGCGCAGCGATGAATAACGACGAGTCTGCGCCAAGCGAAATATACTACGAAGCGGAAGAATCAACAAAAGAAGACAGCGATGATAAAAATGGAAACAATACGTATACATTAAGCGCAAGTAACGCATTAGCATCCACATCTCCCGGTACAAAAGCACAGCCAATGGTGAGCGAACGTTTATTCTCTTCTGCTGCAGTTGCATTTAATGTAAACGATTCTTTGCGTCCCTTTATCATTACTGCCGACCTTCGTTTTCGTGTAGCCAATGTTGAGAAAAGCACCTATGCCATCGAAGATGTAGTGATTGCCAATAAGGGTTATGTAGAATCCACTTTCCTGCGCAGCACTGTACAAAGTTCGCGTACCATTCCCATATCGCGCGATTCTACACTTGAGCAGGTAGATTATGTGCTCGAAAACCGAATGACTTTGCGTGTGCCTTCCAAACACCTCGATCGTGTATTGCGGAAAATTGGTGCGGAATCAGAATTTTTCGATCACCGTAACCTCACCGCGGAAAACATCACCTTCGACCTGGTTGATAAAGAACTCGAGCGCAAACGCCTCGCAAAATACCATTCACGCCTTTCAAAAGCCATCGATGATAAAGGCAGAAAACTGGAAAGCATTGAAAGTGCAGAAGAAGCACTCTTGCGCGCAGATGAACGCAACGACCGCAACACCGTTGAAAAACTTCGTATGCTGGATAAGGTTGAATATTCTACCCTTGAAGTTTTCATTTATCAGAACGAAAGTGTGTTTACCAAAGTTGCTGCCAATCGTAAAAACATTGCGCAATACGAACCTTCCTTCTGGAGCAAACTGGGCGATTCCTTTATCGAAGGTTGGGAAATTGTGCAGGATTTCATTCTTGTGCTTGCCCGCGCATGGTTCCTGCTGCTTATTGCCGGATTTGCACTTTGGTTCCTGCTAAAAAAGTACCGCACATCCAAGTAATTTTTCGATCTTTATTGCATGAAACCCGGTAAGAACGTCAGGAACATTTTTTTTCTCCTTGTTCTACCGGGTTTTCTTTTGCTCTATTCCTGCAATGCATCAGAGCATGAAATAAGCGAAAACAAAACAAGCGACAGCCTCGAACAACTATTGATTGATACCGCGCTCCATTTTGAGGAGGTGGAACAATTTTCGCTGATGCTGAATCAAGGTCATGCCGAAGAAACCCATCTGAGCGCTATCATTACCGCCCGACCATCAAGCGCATTTGATCATTATTGGATTGAAATCGGAGAATCTGTTAACGAAGAATTCATCACCTATTTTCATTTCCTTTTTTTTCCAGAAGTAGAGGAATGGAAAGTGTACGATGAAAAAACAGATGCAGTTATGGATCGTTCTCAATGGAAAAAGGAACGCATGAACGCTCCTCTACTGCAGCACAAAACACCGCCGCCGGATAGGGAATGATATATAGTGAATGGTGAACAGTGAACAGTGATCGGTGATCAAGTAAATTCAAAATTCGTTCTCGTTCCCAGTCCCGTTCTCTACACTCGGACTCCTATAACGCACACATCATCGATACTGATGCTCCCCTACGCTAAAGGTCGGGACAGGTCGGTAAACTGTGTGGAATTGAAGACGGGGACGAAGAAAGAAGACGAGGGTGGTGAACAGCGAAATACTCATAATTCCCAGCCTATTCCAATGAAAAATCTATTCCTGCAGATCTCACTTCGTTGCTCCCTCTCTTAACTTCTAACTATTAACTTTTAACTTCTAACTAAAGACTCATAACTTCTTACTTTCCTATTGTGCTAATGCGGTGAATAAAATTCATCATCCAATCGATAAAAGCATGAAAGCGATCTCTATCGGCTTCTACTACCTGCGTTGTTGCTCCGGAAGAAACATATGCCAGGACATCTGTTCCCCGCGTTAATTTTACCGATGTTGTTGCCTTATCGTAAATAATACCGCAGGGTAGTGTACGGATACTGTTCAAACGGTAAGTACCAATGGCCTCTTTCACTTCTTTGCGAAACTGATCGTTCATCGCATACGCACGTCGCAGCACCAATCCATGATCCATGTCCTCCACCACTACACTATCGTAACGGATATAATAATCCTGCGAGCCGTAATACATGCCACCACCGTGGTAATAGTGCAGTACAACATTGGTGTCCACCGAAGGATTCAACAATAAAACGGTAAGAAGAAACAGCGTGTTCATAGTATCTGATTTATTAGCTGTACACGTGCC
>JBKBUQ010000114.1:0-9654 GCA_046289975.1 Flavobacteriales bacterium
ACTTGAGTCTACACCACCTGATAGTCCGACAACAACGCGTTTCATTCAGCAAAGATACATTGTATTGAACCTTGAGGGCAGAGAATTGATATTTTTGAGAAAAGATTCATGATGATCCGTACACTTATTGTTTGCGCAATTCTACTATTATCCGGAACAAACCTACTTCCGGTATTTGCAGAAGAGCCGGTAGCTTTTGCATTGTTCGATAAAGCAGGTAAACCCGTAAAATTTTCTAAAATGAGTGCTTCGCTCATGGCGAGTGATGTGGTATTTTTTGGAGAACTCCATAATAATGCCATTGCACACTGGCTTCAGCTGCGACTCACTCAAGCTGCTTTTGCCGTTAAGGGAAAGCAATTGTTATTGGCTGCCGAAATGTTTGAAGCCGATAACCAATCGGGTATGGACGAATACCTGGCCGGTAAAATTGATGAAAAGAAATTTGCTGAAAAGGTCCGACTCTGGCCCAATTATTCAACGGATTATAAACCTCTGGTTGATTTTGCAAAGGATAACGGTTTACGTTTTATCTGTGCAAATATTCCCAGAAAGTATGCCAGTCTGGTGTATAAAAAGGGTGTCGATTCCCTTATGGTTATTAGTCCTGAAGAAAAAGCCTGGATAGCGCCATTGCCTTTTCCTTATGATGCCAATGTTGGCAGTTACAAGCGGATGATTGAATTAAGCGGTGGACATGGTGGTGAAAATATGCCGAAGTCGCAGGCGATAAAGGATGCAACGATGGCACATTTCATCAGCACGAATTTTAAACCCGGTAATTTTTGCATCCATTTTAACGGATCATGGCATTCCGACGATTGGGAGGGTATTTTGTGGTACATGAAACATTATGAACCAAAACTTAAACTGGCTACAATTACTACGGTTCAACAAAAAAATCCGCTCAAACTGGAAAAAGAGAACAAGGGCAGGGCAGATTATGTGTTGGTGGTAGCCGAGGATATGACGAACACGCACTAAAATCATAAAATAAGCTAAGGAATACAGATCTAATGCCGATAATTCCTATGTTCGGGATATTAACCGGGCTTTGCTCATAGTTCCTTTTCGGTGGCTATCATACCAAGCCTAAATATTTGTTTTTTGCATCCTATGAAAATTCAGAATTACCCATACGAGATTTCCATTGTTGTTCCCTTAAAAAGCGAAGAAGAATCCTTACCGGAACTCGCTCAATGGATTGATCGTGTATGTGTTGAGCATAACTATTCCTATGAGTTGATCCTCATCGACGATGGCAGCGATGATAATTCCTGGGAAGTGATTGAACAACTTTCTGCTTCAAATCCTTCAGTAAAGGGAATTCGCTTTCGCCGGAATTATGGCAAATCGGCTGCGCTTCATGTCGGTTTTCAGGCCGTTCGGGGCAGAGTTGTGATTACGATGGACGCAGATCTTCAGGATTCGCCGGATGAAATTCCCGACCTGTACAAAATGATCACGGAACAGAAATTCGATCTTGTATCAGGCTGGAAAAAGAAAAGGCATGATCCTCTCATGAAAACAATACCCACAAAACTCTTCAACTGGGCCACAAGAAAGATGTCGGGTATTTACCTCCATGACTTCAATTGCGGTCTTAAAGCTTATCGTCACGATGTTGTAAAATCGGTTGAAGTAATGGGTGAGATGCATCGTTATATTCCGGTGATTGCCAAGTGGAATGGTTTTGTTAAGATAGGTGAAAAAGTAGTACATCACCAGGCTCGAAAATACGGATCATCCAAGTTTGGTTGGAACCGTTTCATCAATGGATTTTTGGATTTATTCACCATAACATTCGTCAGTAGGTTCAGTAAAAAACCCATGCATTTTTTCGGTGCTTTGGGTACATTAATGTTCGCCATTGGTTTCCTTTTGGCATTGTATATGGGAATCGACAAACTCTTTATCCACCCGGATGCTGAAAAGATCGCGCTTCGTCCTGTGTTCTATATTGCATTGGTCACCATGGTTCTTGGTACCCAGCTTTTCCTGACCGGATTTTTAGCTGAATTATTGGTGCGGAATTCTCCGGCGAGCGACAATTACCAGGTTTCTGAACGTAAAGGAGATCTACCTGAGGCGTGAAAATTGCGGTTGTTGGACCAGCATGGCCTCTCAGAGGCGGAATTGCCAACTTTAATGAGGCATTGGCACTCTCACTTCAAAATGAGGGACATGAGGTTCGTATTTATTCTTTTTCCCTTCAGTATCCATCCTTCCTTTTTCCCGGGAGTACCCAATTTGATAATGGTCCTGCCCCGCAAGGATTGCATATCGAAACCTGCATCAATTCAATCAATCCCTTTTCCTGGTTCCGTTCAGCGAAAACAATAAAAGCATGGAAACCGGATCTTGTAATTGTTAGATTCTGGCTTCCGTTTATGGGGCCATCTTTAGGGTGTATTTCCCGAAGATTGAAAAAAATCGCCCCGGTAATTGCAATCACCGATAATGTAATTCCCCACGAACACCGATCCGGCGATCGATTGTTGACCCGGTATTTTGTTCGTTCCTGCGATGCCTTTATCGCAATGTCGCGTGCAGTGCTTTTGGACCTCGATCGCTTTGATAAGTGTAAGCCCCGCGAATACCTTCCTCATCCTATTTATTCGATTTTCGGGGATCAGGTTGAAAAAAGAGATGCTCTGGCTCACCTTCAACTGGATCCGGGATTCAGGTATTTGTTGTTTTTTGGGATTGTTCGCAAGTACAAAGGACTTGATCTTCTTTTGGAAGCAATGGCCAGGATTGATTATAAATCATTGAAAATAAAACTGCTTATTGCCGGGGAGTTTTATGAAGATAAAGAAGAGTACCTGAAATTGATCCGGGAGAAAGGTCTGGAAGATGTGGTCCTTCTACATGATAAATATATTCCGTCGACCGAGGTCCGAAATTATTTTTGTGCAGCGAGTCTTGTTACCCAAACCTATCGAACAGCAACACAAAGTGGCGTAACTCAGATTGCTTATCATTTTTCGCGGCCAATGCTTGTTACAGATGTAGGTGGATTGGCCGAAACTGTACCACATGGTAAGGTTGGTTACGTAACCAGCCTGGAGCCTTCCGTTATAGCAGCATCCATCACCGATTATTTTGCCCATAGCAGAGAAGAAGAGATGGCACGGAATGTGGAAGAGGAGAAAAAGCGGTTCGATTGGTCGTTTTTTATTAAGGGAATAATGATTTTAAAAGATAAGCTTAACAGAAGATGAATTGATTAAATTTGAGAGATGATGAAAGCGAAGCAAAGCGGGTTATTTTTAGTGCTGTTTTTCCTTTTAATTGGGACTGCCTGGTCGCAACAGATTAATCAGACAGATGCAAAAGGAAAAAAGCAGGGAATGTGGGATGTGAAATATCCCAATTCACAAGTTTCGAAATACAAAGGCACCTACAAGGACGGCAAGCCACAGGGTGAATTCATTCACTTTTACGAAAGCGGAAAAGTGAAATGCAAAATCAAATACGCTACGGATGGCAAGACGTCCAGAGCAGTTTATTTCCATGATGATTCCGGTAAAAGGTTATCCGATGGAAAATACATTAACCAGAAAAGGGACAGTGTTTGGAATTTTTACGACAGGGAAGGAATCAAAAGCTCAACCGAAGAATTCAAAAACGACCTGCTTCATGGAAAACGTACCATTTATTATCTATCCGGTAAGGTTTCAGAAGTAATTCAATACAGCAACGGCAAAAAGAACGGTGAATCCACCCGTTATTTTGAAGACGGAAAAGTGATGATGAAGTCGACCTATAAAGATGATATTCAGATTGGTGAAGCGCTTACTTACCACCCCGGCGGAAAAGTGATGTTCAGGGAAAATTATGAGAATGGTAAACTTGAAGGACTTCGGATTGTTTACGATGAAAGCGGAAATGAGATTTCGAGGAATTGGTTCTCCGGAGGGAGGATGCTCACAAAAGAAGAAGAAGAAAAGTACATAATCGAATTACAGAAAAAGAACCAGCAAAAAACGCCACAGCAAAAACAACAACCCAAACAAACACCAAACGGAACAAAACAAGGTGCGAAATAAATTATTCCACTTCTCATTATTTCTCGCTCTATCGGCTTGTCGACGCGAAGAAGATCAGGCATTGTCTGAATTGGGGTATTCCTATTTTCCTTTGGAAGTAGGTAAGTATGTGATCTATTCTGTTACGGAAATTGATGTAGACGCCCCAATAAGTCGGTTCGACACCACCCGTTACCAAATCAAGGAAAAGCTGGCGTCGGTATTTACCGATAATGCAGGTCAACCCTGTATCCGTGTTGAACGATATCGCCGTGCATCATCGGTAAATCCATGGGTAATAAATGATGTTTGGTATTTTTACCGCAATGAGCGTAATGCACAGAAGGTGGAAGAGAACGAGCGTTTTATCAGACTCAGTTTCCCAATCAATTATGATGCTCGATGGAATGGTAATGCATTTCTTCCTGCCGATGAATGGATTTATCGCTATGAAAACATTGGGTTTTCGTACTCGAATCCTTACCAAACATTCAGTAAAACAGTTGAGGTGAATCAGCGTTTTCGTTACAATTTTGTGGAGTATGAAAATTGCCGAGAAATCTACGCAGATGGTATCGGAATGGTTTATAAGCAATACATAGTAACCACAATCAACAATGGTGATTCCACTTCCATTAACCGTGGTAAACTCCTGCATCAGTTTGCAATCGATCATGGGGTGGAGTAGAGGAATTCTTTCAATTTTAGTGTGCCTCACCATTCCGTTTTCAAAGGCGCAAACGGGAGTATTTTTTGTAGCATTCAATGATCGCAGCGGATCGGTACATTCCATTGATCGTCCTGAAGAATTTTTGTCTGTACGTGCACTTAAACGTAGGAAAGATCAGGGAATCCCCATTCAGGAAAATGACCTTCCTGTTTCCGGTGTATATGTTTCTGTTGTAAATGGAATGAACGGTATTACTGTTGCCAAAACCAGCAAATGGCTTAACGGTGCAGTGGTAGAAATAAGCGATTCATTGTCCTGTGTTCAGTTGCAAGGTCTTTCGTTTGTTCGGAAAATTCATCGCATAGACAATCGCAAAGAAGGAAAAGCAAAGCAATTGGATCCGGATAATTTGCGCGACATGTACCTTGAGATGCATGCTGATCATCTGTATGGAAGTTCATTCAATCAGATTCGAATGCTGGGTGGTAATTTGATGCATCGGATGGGCTACGATGGAAAGGGAAAAGTGATCGCGGTTCTTGATGCCGGTTTTCCCGGAATTTATCAGATGGAATGTTTCCGAAATATGCAGGATGAAGGGCGACTACTTGGTACTTGGGATGTAGTTGAAAATGAGTCCGATGTTACCGATAACAATTCATTACACGGAACGGTAGTGCTTTCCTGTATGGCATCGTATTGGCCCGGTATTTTTATTGGAACTGCACCTGGAGCTTCGTATTGGTTACTGGTTACTGAAAATATCGATAGCGAAACCTTGCAGGAAGAATACAATTGGGTTATTGGTGCTGAGTTTGCAGATAGTGTAGGTGCCGATATCATCAATTCTTCGTTGGGCTACACCACATTTGATGATAGTTTGCAAAATCATTCTTATGCTGATATGGATGGTAATACTACACCCTGTTCAATTGGTGCAGATATTGCTGCTTCAAAGGGAATTCTCGTGGTAAACAGCGCTGGAAATATGGGTGTTGATCCCTGGCGTCATATTGTTGCTCCTTCTGATGGCGATAGTGTACTTGCTGTTGGAGCAGTAAATGAAAACAGGGAATTTGCTTTTTTTTCTTCACATGGTTATTCTGCTGATGGTGATGTAAAACCCAATGTTGCAGCACAGGGATGGAATGCCGTTGTGGTGTGGCCTTGGAACGAGGTTGGACTTGCAAATGGCACTTCTTTTTCATCTCCGATACTTTCAGGCATGGCTGCAACACTGTGGCAGTCACATCCCGGTCGTAGCAACATGGAAATTTTTCATGCCATTGAAGAGAGTGCGCATTTATTTCCTCTGTACGATTCGTTAATGGGATTTGGAATTCCTGATTTTTACCGAGCCTACATCAATCTAGGCGGCGATCCTCATTATGAATTGGATCCTCTGGAAATTCTGGATGTATTTCCGGTACCTTTTTCACGTGATTTGTATATCGACATGAATGTTGCTGCACAATCATCCTGTATCATCGCTTTTTACGATGTTGCCGGTCGTCCGCTTAAAGAGGAGATTGTTCAGCTTGTCAGCGGGAGTATCAATAAGCTGGTGATCAGCGATCCGCTTTCAGGATTTCCTTCGGGTGTTTATGCCATGCGCATTACATGGAACAATGGAACTACACGAATGAAAATCGTGAAATTTTAAGCTCAGTTGATTTTAAAATCGATCAGCTTTTTGTCCATCAAATATCCTTGCAGTCGATCTCCAATTTTTACAGGACCAACACCTGCAGGAGTACCGGTAAACAGTAGATCACCTTTTTTGAGTGTGATGAATTTTGATACGTAGGAAATCAGTGTTTCAACCGGGAAAACCATATCCGATGCTTTCCCGTTTTGAACGGTATTGCCATTGATATCCAACCTAAAATTCAGTTCAGGAATGGCACCCGCACTGGCAATTGGAATAAATGTATTGCCAACAACAGCGGCATTATCAAATGCTTTTGCAATTTCCCAGGGCAAACCTTTTTGTTTTGCTTTCTCCTGCAGATCACGTGCTGTAAAATCAATTCCGAGTCCGATCTCTGTTACATAGGATAATGCAAATTTCGGTTCGATATGTTTACCGTTTTTTCCAATTTTAAGAACGATCTCAATTTCGTGGTGGAGGTTATTCGTAAAATCAGGATAAAAAAACGCACTTTGCTTTGGAAGAACGGCAGTGTCGGGTTTCAAAAAGAAAACTGGTTCTTCGGGCACTGCACTGTTGAGTTCTTTGGCGTGATCGGCGTAGTTTTTCCCAATGCAAATGATCTTCATGCTTTTGAATTGTTTCGTAGTTCGGTAATGATCTTTTTCGTGTATAGCGGAAAATCACCCTGCATCATCCAATTGTAATAACTGGGTTCCACGCGAAATACATCTTCAACGGTTTTTCCCTTGTGTTTGCCAAAATTAAAGACAGCTTGCTTTTTGTCATTTAGAACAATTCGTCCTGCAAAATCAAGCGGTTCAAATTTCGGTTTGGTGAATTCATGCAGGTAATCAACATCATTGGTAAGATCAGGATATCGCTCTAACTGCGCATCGAGAACTTCGGCAGTGGCCAGAATGTCGGCTTCAGCGCTATGGGCATTGACCAGTTCCTTCTCGCAATAAAATTTATAAGCGGCCTGAAGTGTGCGTTGCTCCATTTTATGAAAAACAGCCTGCACATCAATCATTTTTCGAGTCCGTAAATCAAAATCGATCTTGCAACGTAGAAATTCTTCCACCAGCATCGGGAAATCGAATTTGTTAGAATTGTAGCCTGCCAAATCACTATCTCCAATGAAGGAATGGATTTCAGGAGCCAGTTGTTCAAAGGTTGGGGCTGTTGCAACATCATTATTGGTGATTCCGTGAATCGCAGATGATTCGGCCGGAATTGGCATCTCAGGATTTACTCTGCGGGTAAACAGTTCAGAACTGCCATCAGGATTTTTTTTCAGAATTGAGATCTCCACAATGCGGTCACTGCCAACATTAACTCCGGTGGTCTCTAGATCTACAAAACAAATGGGGCGACGTAATTGTAATTTCATTCGATACTCATTCTGGAGTAAGATTAAAGATTTTCTCGATCTTACCCAAACGATGGGTGAATTCATTCACCTTTACCTTTTCTATGAATGGTTTGTATCCAGCCATTTCAACACTGAATTCATATTTTCCCGGACCAAGTATGATTGTAAATCTTCCGGTGTTGGGGTTCGGACGATAATCACCCAATACATCACCTGCTTCGTTGCTAACTGTAATGATTGCATCCTTAATCAACTGATCAGAAGTTCCGGGAACGGGAATGGTAATGGTGAATAGCGTTTGAATGAATTCAACGTCTTCGAAGGTAATTCTGTAGATATCCAAATCGCCCTGACTATCTTTTCTTGATGCAGAGATGTAAGCGTGTTTCCCATCTTCTGCAAACGAAATCGTACGTTCATCAGCCGGAGTATTCAGCGGATAACCAATGTTTTTCACTTGTGAGAACATTCCGGTTTCAGGATCGAAATTGCTTTGGTACAAATCGAATCCCCCCATTCCCGGATGACCATTCGAACTAAAATACAAGGTCAAACCATCGAACGAAAGCGTCGGGAAATCCTCATCGAAAGGAGTGTTGATCTCCGGACCGCAATTGAAGGGCATTCCCCATTGTCCGTTGGGTAATTTACGCACCAGCCAGATATCGTAACCACCATATCCGCCTGAACGGTTGCTGGCAAAAAAAATGATATTACCGTCGGGCGACATAAACCCGGTGGTTTCAATTGATTTTTCGTTGTTCACCTGTTGAATGAACATTTCTTTTTTGAACTGTCCGCCTTTTTTGTAACACCTGTACAATGCACCTTTGTTTTCGGTGGCGGTAGAAAACACAAATACATTTTCACCATCAGCCGATAATCCCACTACCTGATCATCATAGAGGGAATTCATATTAGCCTGCGGTTTTCCGGGTGTAAAACTTTCTCCGTTATAGGTGAAACTGAAAATTTCTGAAGCGTAGTACCCGTCGTATTCTACTTTGGAAGATTTGCCTTCTTTTCTGCGTGAAGTATAATATATCGTTTTTTCGTCGGCAGTGGTAAAGGGGTAATAATCAGGGAATTCAGAATTAATTCCGGGTCCAAGATTTTGAAATGTAATTGGAATAGGATTCCGCATCATTTCCTTCGCAATCTGGCAGTTTTCAATATAGCGGTCGATCATGGGATGATCTTTTGACGGTGCTTTTTTGCGGTATTCCCTAAAGAGTTCGAGCGCCTGATCATACTTGTACACGTGCGTATAGGCAACCGCGAGATAGTAAGGAGTTTCTGCAGGATATTTTGACTGTTTATAGGCTCTTTCCAAATAGGGAACAGCAGCGGCTCTGTCGATGTTCGTACGCAAATAGCAAACACCCAGCTTGAAATTATATTCCGGATGATCGCGGTTTAATTTGAGCAAAGTTTTGTATTCGGGAATGGCGTAGACGTAGTTTGTCTTTTTGAAGAAATCGTCGGCAATGCCCGGATCAGGTTGTGCAAAAGCGGGACCCATCAAAAACATGGTGCCGGCAAGCAGGATTATATGCACAGAATTTCTGACCATCTTCCTCAACCTGTTCAATATTCAGGCCAAATTCAGGAATAAAGATAATCAATGAAACGAAAGGCGAAGACAACGGAGTTCAGGAATCGCTGTATTCCGGAAAATAGGGTGATGATCTGGACTTATTTGGCTATGTATTAGTAACTAAGAGTTACCTGTGCCATACCTGGAATGTCAATCTTAAATTCAACGCGACGGTTGAGCTGACGTCCTTCGGGATTGTCCTTACCATCAGGATAGGCATTAGCAGCTGCCGGACGGGATTCACCATGCCATGATGATTTGATCCTTGATTTTGCTATTCCTTTACTTACCAAAAAGGTGTAGGTTGAATTGGATCTGCGGCTGGACAAG
>JBKBUQ010000115.1:0-9632 GCA_046289975.1 Flavobacteriales bacterium
AGGAACCTGTTTTTCTGAATACACCGTTCCATTATTTCCGGAAACCTGTGATCTTGTGCCAACCTGATTGTTTACAGTCGGTTGCCTGTCCCTTGAAGGAGATACCGTATTCGCTTGAGCAGGAGCGTTTATTTGCTTTCCTGCTTGAGGATGCTGTGCAAATAGTGCAACAGAAGCGCAACAAAAAACAATGGAAAAAAGCGTTTTCATAGGCGTTAATTTTCTGAAATTTAATACAAAATATGATTCGTCTGACGTGGGGAAATGATTGTTGATTGTCGAAACCTACTTTACTGCAAAAAAAAGTCCCGCATTTGCAGGACTTTCGGATTTAATCTTTCTGAAGGAACGGATAACGGTAATCCACCGGTGGAACAAAGGTCTCCTTAATTGTTCTGGGGGAAACCCAACGCAAAAGGTTGATCATTGATCCGGCCTTATCGTTGGTGCCTGAGCCTCTCGCTCCGCCAAAGGGTTGTTGACCGACAACAGCTCCGGTTGGTTTATCGTTAATGTAAAAATTACCTGCAGCATTTCTGAGGTTGCGTGTAGCGTATTCTATTGCATAACGATCCTGCGAAATGATGGAACCGGTTAATGCATAAATGGAAGTAGTGTCTACCAATTTTACAGTCTCGTTGAATTTTTCGGGTTTGTACACATAAACAGTTAGTACAGGTCCGAACAATTCTTCGCACATGGTAACATAATGTGGATCTTTTGCTTGAATAATTGTAGGTTCAATGAAATATCCTTTTTTCTTATCACATTTTCCTCCTGCAATAACTTCGGCGTTTTTGTCTTTTTTCGCCTGCATGATGAAGGACGCCAGTTTATCAAATGATTTTTCATCGATAACTGCATTAATGAAATTGGTGAAATCCTCTGTGCCTCCCATTTTCATACTTTTCAGATCGGCCAGAACCTGTTTTTTTACTTCCGGCCAGATGTTGGCAGGCACGTAGGCCCTGGAAGCCGCTGAACATTTCTGTCCCTGATACTCAAATGCGCCTCTCGAAATAGCCGTTGCTACGATGGCAGGATCTGCGCTGGGGTGCGCAAGGATGAAGTCTTTCCCTCCGGTTTCGCCAACGATGCGGGGATAACTTTTGTATTTGTGCATGTTGTTACCAATGGTCTGCCAGATATTCTGAAAAACCGCTGTACTTCCTGTAAAATGAATTCCTGCAAAATCAGCATGATTGAAGATCACTTCTGCTGCATCCGGACCACTTGGGTAAATCAGATTAATAACCCCATCCGGCAATCCTGCTTTTATGAAAATTTCCATCAATACATTGGCAGAGTAGACCTGAGTATTGGAAGGTTTCCAGACCACTACATTTCCCATCATTGCCGCACTGGCCGGTAGGTTTCCAGCAATAGCCGTAAAATTGAACGGAGTGAGCGCATATACAAATCCTTCGAGTGGACGCCAGTCCATACGGTTCCAAATTCCCGGTGATGAAACAGGTTGCTGGGCGTAGATCTCGGTCATGAATTGCACATTAAAGCGCAAAAAGTCGATGATTTCACAGGCAGAATCAATCTCGGCCTGAAAGGCATTCTTCGATTGACCGAGCATAGTGGCTGCATTCAGTTTTGCACGGTATGGACCAGCGATCAATTCAGCAGCTTTTAGAAAAATACTTGCACGGTGTTCCCAGGAAAGGTCCTCCCAGCTTTTCTTGGCTTTCAACGCTGCATCTATAGCTTGCTTAATATGCTTTTTGTCTGACTTATGGTAAAACCCCAATGTATGCTGATGGTCATGAGGAGGTGCCAGTCTTTGTTTTACACCACTTCTTACTTCCTTTCCGCCAATATACATGGGGATATCCGTTTTTACGGAACGTAAGGCTTTAAGCATCACTTGTAATTCTTTTCGTTCAGCACTTCCGGGTGCGTAACTTTTTACCGGTTCGTTGTGTGCAGCTGGTACATTGTAGATTCCTTTTGGCATAAAAGATGGGATTTGAATCCAAAAATAATCAAATCTGAATCAGAAATAAGTAAGCACACTCACTCAAATAATTAAATTTGTACACCATGCTCCAAAAACCGGTAATTCATTCGATTACAATCATCTGCCTGATGTTGTGCATAGTAGTAAATGCATTTTCACAAAGTAAGGAAATAGATTCATTACGAAAAGTATGCGCAGAGTTCTCAGGAACCAAAAAGGCCGATGCCATGATTCTTCTTGCAAGGAGAATGTATTCCTTCGATAAAGAGCAAACGGTTACATTGTTTAAAGATGCTGAAACGTATTGTTCCGGAATCTCTTACAAAGGTGGATTGTCGGATATATTCCTGGCAATGGGTAAGATGTACCGAACCGAGAAAAATTATCCGCTTGCAATGGATTATTTTAAAAGGGCCCGAACTGCAGCAACTGATCCTTTTGACCCGGATAGGATAGGTCCTGCTATTATCGGTGAGATCAGTGTTTTGAAAGCGCAAAACAAATACGAGGAGGCCGGTAAAATGGCAGAAGAATCGGTGACCTGGGCAAGAACGCAATCCAGTCAGGCTTTTTTGGCGGATATGCTCGGACAACTCGGTCAAATCATTTTTCAAAAAGGAGATTACAAAAGTGCTCTTACTGTATTTGAGGAGCAACGAATGATCCGAAATAAAATAGGTCCGGAATCAGAAGTTGGTGGATTAACCATGAATATAGGTGTAATGCATTACCGTATGGGCGATGTGGAAGGTTCTTTGCCTTACTACAATTTTGCTTTGGAGTCGTTTAAGCGCCTAAAAGATTCCCTCAATCAAGGGCATGCATGGGTTAATATTGGGATGTCTTATCATTCGTTGGGTCAAACTGCAAAAGGATTAGAATGCCTGGATAAGGCAGGTAATTTTTATCTCGCAAAAAATGATTTAAACAATTACGCCTATATTCTTACCAACTCAACCATGATGTATATTGATCTTGGAGAGTACAACAAGGCTATGCAAATGCTTGTTCCCTCGTTGGAACGATTCGAAAAAGAAAACGATAATAAGAATCTTGCCATGGCATATGGTAATATGGCTTCGGTTAATCTGCATTTGCGAGATACAGTAAAAGCGATCGAATACATTGACAAATCAATTGTTATAACAAGACAGTCCGGTTTATTTGGATCTTTGGCTTACTCATTGACTTCTAAGGGGAATATATTATCTGACAAAGGAAAATACAACGAAGCCGCAGGTTGTTATAATGAAGCAATGGCTATTCGTGTTAAGAATGGCGATAAGCCGGGAATAGCAGGTTCCCATTTATCGCTTGGAAATAATTTTAAGCGAATGGGAGAATACGATTCATCGTTGCATCATTATCAGATTTCTCTTAGAATGTTTGAAGAAATGGGTAAAAAACAAAGCGTGGCTGGTTTGCATTCAAACATTGGAGTGGTTTATTATGATCTCGGTAATTATAACAAGGCCTTGGAGCATTACAATAAAGCTTACGAGATTCGAAAAGATCTTGGTTTTAAACAGGATCTATATGAGAGTTATCTTACCTTCTCAAACGTATATGTGAAAATGGGAGACTGGGAAAAAGCGTACGTTTATTATAAAAAATACTTTACCGAATATGATTCATTGAATAACGCTAATTCTAAAAAGGAAGTACTTGATCTTCAAGCCAAATATGATACTGACAAAAAACAAAAAGAAATTGAGTTGTTGTCGGCAAGAGAAAGAATGCAGGGACTAGCCTTTGAAAAGCAGAATGCCTTATTGATGTTTGAGCGTTTGCAACTTGAGCAAAAAGGAAAAGAAGTTGAATTACTGAACAAAGATAAATCGCTCAAGGAAGCAGAATTATTGCGCGAGCGTGAAGCAAAAATGCGGAAACAGAAAGAAGTTGATGCTTTGCAGCAGGAGAATTTATTGAAGGAGGAGATCAATGCTAAACAGAGGCAAATGACTTCCATTTTTATTGGGGCATTTGTATTGATGCTGATTACTTCAGGAGTCATTTTCCGTTTCTACCGACAAAACCGAAGAGCGAAAATTATTATCAGTCAGCAAAAGGAAGAAGTAGAACAGAAAAAGAATCAGATTGAGTTGCAGAAAGAACTCATGGAAGAAAAAAACCGTGAGATCACTGATTCCATTCGCTATGCTAAACGATTGCAGGATGCAATTCTTCCACCGACAGGGTTTTTCCGTTCACTCTTGCCCGATTCTTTTGTTTTTTATCAGCCAAAAGATATTGTTGCAGGCGATTTTTATTGGATAGAAAAATCTGACGATACTATTTATCTTGCTGTTGCAGATTGTACCGGACATGGTGTTCCGGGTGCAATGGTGAGTATTGTCGGACATAACGGTTTAGAACGTTGTGTGAAAGAATTCGGTTTAAAGGATCCGGAGGCCATTCTTGATAAATTGAATGAACTGGTGGAAGGAACTTTTTCGCGCAGCGAGGGACAGGTTCGTGACGGGATGGATATTGCGTTGTGCATCATAAAAAAGTCGGGCGATTCTACAGAGCTAACGTATTCCGGTGCAAATAATCCTTTGTGGATCATTCGAGCCGATAATACCCTGGAAGAAATCAAAGCCGATAAACAACCAATTGGTCGTTACGATAATCGTCAACCATTTACATCGAAGAAAGTGCGTTTGCTCGAAGGTGATCAGATTTACCTGTTCTCCGATGGTTATGCCGATCAGTTTGGTGGGCCTTCCGGTAAAAAATTCAAGTATTCGAGGATGAAAGAAGAACTCATTCAAATGGCCGGTTCCGCAATGGAAGAACAATCCAAAATGCTAAGCCGTAAATTCCATGAATGGAAAGGCAACCTGGAGCAGATTGATGATGTTTGTGTAATTGGAGTACGACTATAAATTACAAATTACCAATGTCCAATTATTAAATGTCCAATTGGTCTTGATATACCATACTTTGATTCATCACAATAAGGACTATAAATCCGGAATAGTTGAATCGTTTCATTGGAAATTGGGTTATTAAATCATTGGAAATTAAAATTACCAATGTCCAATTATTAAATGTCCAATTGGATACGTACAACCCAAAGCAGGTCCTTTACAATTAAATCATGTCCGTGGTAAGTTTCCTCAGGCAATCGAGGTAGGCATCGCGTTTTCCTTCGAATACAGATGCTTTACCGTAGTTATGGGCGATCTTCGATTCTTTGATCACCGATTCGGCTTCACTTAACTGCATGCGCAGCCAGTTCACCATTTCGCGGAGTCGATTCTTTTCCATATGCTCTTGGTTTTGGGGTTCCGAATCAGTTTAACGCAATAAGCATAGCGCAGGGTTGCAAAAAAAAAATCCCGGATCACTCCGGGATTGAGGTTTATGCGTTTAGATTGCCTTAGTTATTGAAGCTCTCTACAGAATTATCGTAACAAAGGAAGTATTCATCGCTAGCTAAGGAGGAAATGTCGATTTCTTTACCGTACCCCTTAATTCGGGCCTGACCAAATTTATCGTAGATCTCATAGGCAGTCTCTTTAGAGAAAACCACTTTCTTTTTATCCGCTTCGTGTTTCCAAGTTGGACGATCAACATTGCTCACTACCGCAACGGATTGTGAACTTCCAACTTTATTCAGATTACCACGCTGTGTAACGCGAACTTTGTTTTCTCCGGAGATCAAGGTGAGCTTAAAGGCGTAAGAATTTTTTGATGCATCCCCTTCTCCCTGTACCTCACCAACTTTTACCCACTTATTCCACTTGTAAACCTCTACATTGTATGGTAAAGAACCTGACTCCTCAGATGTTGTCCAGGTGAGTAATCCGTCTTCATTCAACTTAATATCTTCAACTTTAAAAGTAGGCTGTGGTTTAAGAACAGTCGGATTCAAAACTTTTGGAGCGCAACCATCACGGTGTTTAATCTGTACTGTAACAGGTTCTCCCGGTGTAAGACTTAATTGTGATAAATCAATTTCAAATGCTGAAGAATTCACTTCGTCAGTTGTCAGTTCACCATTGACCCTTACTTCGTAGGCACAAAATCCTACTCCGGAGGAAGCAACTGCATTAGATACATAAAGGTTTTTGTTTTGGTATTGCCCTTCTACTGTAAGGACTTGACCATCAGCCTTTAAAATCGTTGCGCCGGTCATAAAAATGAAGAGCAGCATGAGATTTTTGAACATAATTAACTCGTTTACTTATCAAAAGTAGATATAAAATACCCTAAACCCCAAAAAAATAGTAAGGATTTCGATCAGTTTCTTAGATTGGTAAACCGAAAGTGAACCCAAAGTCGTCCGTGATTCCCCGGATCTTTTTCGATTCTATGGTAAAGTTGCTTAATCTCTTTTTTTTCTAAGAACTTGATTACCTTTTCTTTAAGCGCTCCGGAGCCTTTGCCGGGGATAATCTCAATTAAGGTTATTTTGCAATCAATGGCTTCCCTGATAGCATCGCGTAATGCCTTATCAATGGCCTTTGTGTCGTTGTAAATAGGGTGGAGGTCTATTTTTATTCTGGCCATTGCAGCTGATTTAATCGATCGAGTTCCAGTTCACTGGCCAATCGTAATTCGGGGAAAAACCTGCTGAAATGTTCTTCGTAAATATGATCTCGCTCCGCAAGTTCATCTTCTGCCTTTTCCATGCCTGATACGAAGCCGGTTCTCTTCGACATGCGCAGCAAAATGAGTGAAATACCTTCTCGAGTTTTGTACGAACTAAGCCAGTCCTGACAAATCATATAGGGGAGAAATTGTTTAGAGCGCTCCGGTAATTGCTCAAAATTCGTTTGTAAAATGGAATAGGTCTCCTTCGCATAGGAGCTGAGATCGAGATGATCATGATACAAATCCCAGTTTCGGGCCAGGTAGTGGTCGTAAATGACATCTGCTACCACTCCTGCATATTTTCCGAATCGTTGCCGTAACAAGGATTTACTTTCATGCACAACAGCATGTGTATCTGTAAAACTGTCAATGAAACGATGCAATAAAATACCCTTTTGCATGGCTACCGGATAGTGTTGAAGCTGGCTCCCTTTGACCGAATCACCAACAAAATTTCCCGCACGAACCAAGGGGTCGTTACCTGATAATAAGGCATGAGCGAGAAAATTCATTTGTTCCTTTTATTGAGAAATACAACCACTGGACACATTCAGACTGCGCAAAAAATAAAAGCACGTACCTTACAACAAAAATAAGCAATTGCAACGGAAACAACTGGCATATTGGGTTGCTCAATTTTCGGGATGGGGATTTTATATTTTCATCAGCGGCTTTAGCAATTATCTCAATAATGAATTAAGCCGACCAATTCTGGCCGCTTTTCTTGCCTTGTTTGTTTCAGGAATTGTGATCAGTCACCTGATGCGGACCTTTATTGTGCACCGCGGATGGCTGAAATTCTCACTTCTAAAATTGTTTTTACCGGTAGTCATAACCACTGGATTTTTTGCATTGGTTCTTGGCATTCTTCAATTGAGCTTTTCCGCATTGATTGTTGGACGATCTGATGTTTTCGCATCACTTAATTTTTCAAACGGATTTATTATCTGGCTCAATTGGTGGATGATTTTAATGATTTGGTGTCTTGTCTATTTTGCATTTCACTTTTTTGAGCGCTCCAGAAATGAAGAGATAAAAAATCTGCGACTTGAGGCTATGCGTACAGAAGTTGAATTGAATAACCTGAAGTCACAGCTCAATCCGCATTTTATGTTTAACAGCATGAATTCTATTCGTGCACTGATTGATGAGAATCCTGTTGTCGCAAAAGAAAGTATTACGAAACTATCCAATATTCTGCGTAACACATTGTTGATGGGACGCAAAAGATTAGTGGGAATTGAAGAGGAATTGTCACTTGTAGAAGATTATCTTCGCCTGGAGCAGGTGCGCTATGAAGAACGTTTGCGTGCCAAAGTGGAAATGGATCCCTCCTGTATTGGTTGCTTAATCCCCCCTCTAATGGTGCAAACCCTTGTTGAAAACGGAATTAAACACGGGATCTCCAAACTTCCTTTGGGTGGAGAAATAAATGTTATTGTTTCACGAACGGATCGTATGCTTTCCATTTCAGTTGAAAATACCGGAACACTCTCCGGAAGTGATAATCCGCAATCTACCGGAATTGGAATTGCAAATACGCGTCAACGACTCGAACTTATTTACGAAGGAAAAGCAACGTTTGATCTTTTCGCTTCCAATGGAAAAGTCCATGCTCATATTACCTTACCCATTCAAAACAACCTCTGAATATGAAAGCGATCATAATCGACGATGAACGTCTTGCCAGAAAGGAATTGCGTTCTCTGCTCAACAAGTATCACGAAATTGAAATTGTTGATGAA
The DNA here is from genome assembly GCA_046289975.1 of Flavobacteriales bacterium. Lineage (GTDB taxonomy): Bacteria > Bacteroidota > Bacteroidia > Flavobacteriales_D > UBA2798 > UBA2798. The sequence continues at coordinate 8,314 of JBKBUQ010000115.1, forward strand.
TGCGCCAATGCCGACGAAGCACTAAGTAGTATTGATAATCATCATCCGGAATTGATCTTTCTGGATATTCAGATGCCGGGTCATAACGGATTTGAGTTATTGAATCAACTCGATCATGTGCCCAAAGTGATTTTTGTAACTGCGTACGATGAATACGCTATTCGTGCATTTGAAGTGAACGCGCTTGATTATCTGCTCAAACCGGTTAATCCGGAACGATTGGACGAAGCCATTGCGAAAGTATCCCGTTCAAAAAGTAGTTTCAGTCAATCAACTTCCACAGAAGAAGCAACGCATAAACTCACAGAGAACGATCAGATCTTTTTAAAAGACGGAGAAAAATGCTGGTTTACTTCCCTTAAAGATGTTCGGATGTTTGAGTCGGAAGGCAATTATGTTCGCGTGTATTTCAATGAATACAAACCATTGGTACTTAAGAGTCTTAATAGTCTGGAAGAACGCCTTGATCCAAAAGTGTATTTCAGGGCCAATCGAAAGTTTATCATTAATCTCAAATGGGTTAGCGGAATTGAAAACTGGTTCAACGGTGGACTACAGGTTCAGCTCAGGGGTGGTGAAAAGATTGAAATTTCCCGTCGGCAGGCTGCCAGGTTTCGCGACTTAATGAGCTTGTAAGGCATTCACCTGTTTGTGCAGGCCGATTGGTCGGGGCTTTTTCCTTATTGGTAGAAAATTGACCAAAAACGGTTAAATGATTGCTTAAATTAGAGGAACAAAGTTGGAGGACTTATGGAATTGCTACACATTGAAGCTACAGAGAAAACACCGCTTGTCAAATTCGATCCGGCGAATGGTGCGTTTGAAATCAGAGGTAAATCCATTCCGCAGGATGCTGATTCATTTTACATTCCTATTCTTGAGTGGATGGAGGAGTATGTAAATAAACCCAACTCAATTACAAAAGTGGTGCTCGATTTGGAATATTTCAACATTTCTTCGTCAAAACGAATTCTGTTCATCCTTTACAAATTAAATGAACTCATTGATAAGGGATCTGATGTAACAGTTGATTGGTATTATATAGATCAGGATGATGATATGAAAGAAGTGGGACAGGATTTTGCGTTTATGGTTCGCGTTCCGTTTTCATTTATTGCTCATAAAAGATATTCTCCTCAAATGGCATCTGCCTGAGGATATTTTCAGGTTGGTTTAGGTTAATCAGGCGATTCGAAAGAGTCGCGTTTTTTTTTTTTTTATATTTTTGTAATGAAAAAAATAAAAAATAAAAGAAAAAAAAACACGGGTGGGTTATAGGAAAGTTTGTTTTGTTTTGTTTTTAAATTTTTTTTTTAAAA
>JBKBUQ010000116.1:0-9625 GCA_046289975.1 Flavobacteriales bacterium
ATTGTATAAGAGGCCTAAAAATAACAAAAAAACACTTGGTCTTTAAATAAATGAAACAACTGAATAACAACCATTTAACTCTTCACAATAAAATCTGAATTTACAATTCGGTAATCTTTGGTTGGAATACATAACCAAGCAATAAAACAGCCATAAAGCCGGGTTTAAACAAGAAATAAATCTTTGTATTGGAAAAATTATGATAGCAACGAATAATCTTCATCCCAATACAATTGAATATCCAATCGGTTATTCTACAAAAAAGCGCGTTCTTTTCTTCCATTCTTTTCGTTTGACTGACATCAGGACCGGAATCGTTGACATGTGGTTAAAGATTCTGGTCCTTTTGTTTCATCAAAGGATGGGAAGATTGTTTCGCTATTACTATGAAGCAAAATAGGAAAAATGATTGAATCACTGAAGCCCGGAACAATTAACAAAGAGGATCAAACTCAGCAACCGGACAGCTTCACTACTAAGGAGATTGACAAAAAGCTAAAGAAGAAAAAATTTAAAAAAAGAAAGGTTGATCTTGTTGTAATTTCAGATGTCCACCTTGGAACATACGGATGCCATGCCGAAGAATTACTCCGATACCTTAAGAGCATAAAGCCTAAAAAGGTAATTCTAAATGGAGATATCGTAGATATCTGGCAATTCAAGAAAAGTTATTTCCCGGCCTCCCATTTACAAGTAGTAAAGCATTTAACAGGTCTAATTACTAAAGGAATTCCTGTTGTTTATATTACGGGTAACCACGATGAAGCTTTAAGGAGATTTGCCGGATTTAAACTTGGAAAATTCAGAATAGAGAACAAGCTGGTTTTGGAACTTGATGAAGAAAAAGCATGGATTTTCCATGGAGATGTATTTGATGTAACCATGAAGCATTCAAAATGGCTGGCAAAGTTGGGCGGAAAAGGTTATGATCTGCTGATTCTATTAAATCGCTTTATAAATGCCATTTCAGAAAAACTGGGACGAGGGAAAATTTCCTTGTCAAAGCGCATTAAAGATAATGTAAAATCTGCGGTAAAATTCATCAACAGCTTCGAACAGGTTGCTGCAGAACTTGCAGTAGAAAAAGAATACAAATTTGTGATTTGCGGGCATATCCATCAACCTGTTATCCGAACCATAGAAACAGATAAAGGCAATGTGCTATACCTCAATTCAGGTGATTGGGTCGAAAATCTTACCGCATTGGAATACCATGAAGGAGCGTGGTCGTTGTACCATTATCAAAACGATGCAAGAGCGAAAAAGATAAAACTTAAAAAAGAAGAACATCTTGAATTAGACACTTCATTGCTTTTTCAAAAACTCACAGAAGAAATGCAGGTATTATCATGAAGATCCTATACGCCATACAAGGAACAGGTAATGGACATATGAGTCGTGCAATGGAAATTGTACCAATATTGAAAAAACGAGCGCATACGGATGTTTTAATAAGTGGCATTCAAACTGAGTTATCGCTTCCCTTCGATGTGAATTACCGACTGTACGGAATGGGTTTTGTTTTCGGTAAAAAGGGTGGAGTTGACCTGCTCGAAACATATAAGAAAAGCAGGTTGATCAACTTCAAAAAAGAGATCAGGGATTTACCCGTTGAAAAATACGATCTGGTCATTTCTGATTTTGAGCCGGTGAGTTGCAGGGCAGCTAAACGATTGGGGATTCCGGTTATTGGTTTGAGTAATCAGGCAGCAGTATTGGCATCCGGTGCACCCCAAGCAAAGAATATTGATCCCGTTGGGCGATATATTCTGAAAAATTATGCTCCTGTCGATTTTTCCTTCGGATTTCACTTTCAGCGATACAACAAGGATATTTATACACCCATCATCCGAAAACAAATCCGCAATGCGGAAATCAGCAATAAAGGACATTTTACGGTTTATTTGCCTGCGTTTGATGATGAACGTATACTTCGAAGGTTAACTGCATTAAAAAATGCAGAATGGCATGTATTTTCCAAGCACACAAAAAAAACTTACCAATACAACAATGTGAAGGTCTACCCCATCCAGAATGAATTGTTTATGGAAAGTTTTTTGAGTTGTAGCGGAATTATTACAGGCGCTGGTTTTGGAACGCCCGGAGAGGCATTGTTTCTGGGAAAAAAGTTAATGGTAGTGCCAATGAAAAACCAGTTCGAACAACAATGCAATGCCATTGCCTTAAAAAACATGGGAGTTTCTGTTATTGGATCGTTAAAGAAAAAACATTTACCTGCCATTGAAAACTGGATGGGAGAAGAAAATAAAATTGCTGTGAATTATCCGGATGAAACTGAGAAGATCATTGATGAAATCATCAAGGCAAGACAAAGCCGGTTTTTACGGCCTATCCAAAATCAACGCAATATTGCATCCTGATGTTTACCGGAGAAAATTCAATCCTCCGCAGCTCATTCGGAGATGACTTTGTTTGGGGCGTTTCGTCCTCTGCTTTCCAAACAGAAGGAGCATCATTGGCTGATGGAAAAGGGCCATCCATCTGGGATGACTTTGGTGCAAAGGGTAAAATTAAAAACGGAGAGAATGGCGATCATGCCACCAAATTTTACAAATACTATAGAGAAGATTTAGCACTGATGCGCAGTATGGGAATCAGAAATTTTCGGTTTTCCTTCTCATGGCCTCGCATTTTTCCAAACGGAATTGGAAAGGTGAATTTTAAAGGAGTTGATTTTTACGATCGATTGATTGACCAATGTCTTGAACTCGATATTGCACCCTGGGTAACACTTTACCATTGGGACCTTCCTCTCGAATTGGAAAAAAAAGGAGGTTGGACAAAACGTTCTATTGTAAATTGGTTTTCGGAATACGCTGAATTTTGCGCAAAAAGATATGGCGATCGTGTAAAAAAGTGGATGGTTCTGAATGAACCCATCGTTTTTACAGGGGCAGGATATTTTATGGGCGTACACGCACCGGGAAGAAGAGGAATTAGTCCATTCTTAAAAGCTGTTCACAATGCTATTCTTGTGCAGGGTTTAACTCCGGAAATTATCCGTCATCATTCAAAGAATTGTGAAGTTGGTACGACTTATTCTTGCTCACATCTGGATGCTTATTCCGAAAATGAATCTGATGTATTTGCCAAACAAAGAGCAGATGTGCTGTTGAACCGGTTATTCATTGAGCCAACATTGGGATTGGGATATCCTCATCAGGATTTTAAACCCTTAGAGCGATTACTTGATTTAATGGGACCCAACGATGAACAATTGATGTTTGGTAATTATGATTTTATTGGAATACAAAACTATACCCGCGAAATTGTAAAAGCTTCGTGGATTATTCCGTACCTCAAGGCGCGCTTAGTTCCAGCCAGTAAAAGAAATGTACCGCACACGCAAATGAATTGGGAAATCTACCCTGAAGCAATCTATACAATGCTCAAAAAATTTGGTGCTTACCCCAATGTGAAAAAGATTTATATTACGGAAAACGGCGCAGCATTTCAGGATCAACTTGTAAACGGAAGAGTTCATGATCTGAACCGTACATTGTTTTTGCAATCCTATATTGAACAAGTGCTCAAAGCAAAAAATGAAGGAATAAATGTTGCGGGTTATTTTATCTGGTCCTTTACCGATAATTTCGAATGGGCAGAAGGATATACTCCGAAATTTGGGATAGTGCATGTGGATATGAAAACACAAAAACGAACCATTAAAGATTCCGGATACTGGTACCGTTCCTTCCTTCGCGGAGAACCTGTTCCTCAGCTGGCTGTCACCGCCTGATCACCAGACATAAAAATCCAAAAACAAATTATCCGATCGTGTTGTCGGTTTTTGTCGGCCCTTACTTAATTTTTCGACTTTCAAATACGTGTACTGTCGTAATTCGGAGACTGAGATCCGTTTATCATAATTTAAGTCCGCAGAGAAATCGCTGCCGGCACTCAAAATACAATAGGTGAACAATCCATTTTTCCATTCATCGCTTTCCATTGAAAACTCTGCTCCACCGGAACTACTGATCACAACTGTACCTGTTTGATCTTTGACATCTGCAAACAGCAATTGCATCATTTCTGTTGAGGAACCCCCTGCCATTTGGCGTTGCTTTACTCCTGCTCCAACTGCACGAAACTGAACATTCTTAACCTCCACCTCTACCTGTTTTTCCTTTTCCAACTCCGATTTATCAAGTTCTCCGCTATGACACGTATCCATTATCAATAATTTTCGTTGTGCAGGAATCAAGGCAAATAACTTTTCAATCTGTTCATAAGCAATTCCACGTATACCGGGATTTGAAAAATCGATATCTCCGGTCGCGAAAAAATAATTGTAATCAACATCCAAAACACCATGACCAGCAAGAAACAAAATCACCACATCCTGTGAACCGGCAGCAGCAATAAAATTCCGAATGCTATCCAAAGCCTCTTTGTTTACCTGTTTATCACATAACAAAAGCGAACGAATATCGGCGGTTTTATCGTTGGTGGAACGAATCCTTGAAATGAAATCCCTGGCATCTTTTGCCGGATATTTCAAATCGAACTGATCATCGCTATAATCACCAACGCCAATGGCAACTACATAAACTTTGTTCGATTTCGAAGCACCGTCTCGCACTACTTCAAATTCCTGCAACAGCGATTCTGCTCCCTTTTCATTCACGCAGGAAACATGTATTTGGTTTGTCCCCGGCAACAAAGAAATTGTAACTTCCATTTCGATGGAACGCGAGTTATAACGACGAAGATCGATTCCTGCAGGACCATTAAGCGGAACCCCGTTAACACGAACCAAAAGACGATCAAGTTTTTCTGTCGCATCACTTAGCTTAACGGGAAATTTCAATTCTTCGTTAGTTGTGAGCGAAACCAGGGAGGATCGATCAAGAAACACCTCGGGTACCTGAAATTTTGTCCCGAAATCTTCCTCTCTGAAATTCAATCGTTCAAGCCGTTTTCTGTATACATAGTTAAAAGCATTAACCAGGTTTGCCGGTGTTTTCCCGATTCGCGATGCCACAATATCAGGACGATTCAAACGCATATCAAATTGCTCAAATGGGAACAACTGATCATCAACCCTAAAGGAAACAGATGCAAAGGCATCTCTGGATGCGGTGTAGTAATGATCGGGAGTAACAATGATGTGATCTGTTTTATTTGCAGAAATTAAAGATCCTATCTCTGTACATTTTTTAAGATCCCACACTTTAACCATCCCGTCGTTGGAACAGGAGAATAATAAATCCCCCTTTCGCTCTGCTTCAAGATGATTGATCTGTCCAGTTGGATTGCGAAAAACGCATACCTCACTTCCTGTAGATACATCCCAAACTCGAATGCTGTTATCTGCAGGTGCAACAACATTATTACCTCCACCGGAAATAACATATTTGCTATCGCCGCTAAAAGTAACTGCGGTTACAATATTGATATGACCTTTTAATTCTTTCCAGAGTTTCCACGAACCTGTTTCCCAAATCCGAACTGTTTTGTCCCAAGCCACAGAAGCAAAATATTTTCCATCGGGACTAAATGCAACATCATGCACCAATACTTCATGTCCGCTTAAAGTTGCAATCTCATTCCCTTTTTCCATATCCCAAACGCGAACAGTCTGATCCATTCCGCAAGAAACAAGGAAACGGTCGTCGGGACTCCATGCAGTAGCATATACTCCGTTTACATGCCCATTGAGTTTACGCACCATTTTTCCGGATTCCAGATCCCAGATTTTTATAACACCCAAAAAACCTGCGCCGGCAACAAAGCGGTCGTTGTTACTGCATGAGAGATTTTGTATCAGTTCACTTTCAGTGTCAAGGTCTTTAATGCTTGTGCCGTTTTCAGCATCATACACTTTCAAACGGATCTGGTTGCTCATGCAGATTAAACGGTTTCCCGAAGAATTGAAACATACCGGAAAGAATCCGTCAAGTTGTTTGGTGATGCGCAATTTTTCCAGATCCCAGAGCTTAATGCTTAAATCATCATAGGCAGTAGCAAGAAATTTCCCTTTCTGATCGTAGCTCATACTCAGCACTCTGTTTGCCTTGGAACGAAAGACTTTGAGATCTTTTCCTGTGCCGGCTTCCATATAAAACACATCCTTAAATGCAGTGTAGGCCAAAATATTCTCGAAAGGATGCATGCACATTCTGCGTATCGACACATATTTTTTCTCCATTGCAAATAATTGTTTTCCACTTTCAGGATCCCAGGATCGGACAAATCCAAAATGATCAACTGAAAACAAACGTTTTCCATCGGAAGAAAAACAGAGATCTACCAATCGTGATTGATGTCCCTTTAGCACTTTTTTTTCCTTTAAATCAGCAGTAGCATATATTCTTATTGTTTGATCGTCATATGCAGCGGCCAACCATTTCCCTGAAGGGTCAACCATTAAACGTGCTGGTGAATATTGAAATGTTGTGAATAATTGAGTTGATCTGCGTTCAGAAAAATCAGGCATTGAAAGTTCAATGAGTTTACCGGTATGATCCAGCGCATAAATCCACTTACCATCGGGCGATGCAATCATCCGCATTGGCATCCATTCCATTTTCTTTTTGGCCATAATTTTGCCTGAGTTGGCATCAGCCAGTGCAAATTCATTGTTGTTTGTTGCAAAAAACACCAATGAATCATTTCTCACAAACTGAAAGGACTCAGAGGTTGAGGTAATTCCGTTTATTACGAAAAGCTCTTTTCCTGATTTGCAATCCCATACCCTCAACTGCTCATTATAATTAAGTGCTCCAATTTTGCGCGAATCTTTTGTGAAATGTACATCTACAATTCGTCCGTCGCTCCCTGCAAGCGTACGGTATTCACGGGCTGTGCGGACGTCCCACAATTTGACATTGTTATCATTACCCCCTGTAGCCAGCCAGCGACCATCTTTACTGAAATCGACGGTATTGACCTGATCGGTATGACCTGTGGTGAGTACAACCTCAGGATTTTGGCCAAAAAGCGGGCTTCCCAAAGGCATCAGAAGAAAAAGCAGAAGTTTTCGCATTGTGATAAAGGTAGCAAAAGCCGTGCAACTGTTTTCATTACCTTCGCGGTATGTTAATCCGCGAAATCGGTGTGCTCATACGAAAGGAATTTGACCTTGAAATCCGCAACAAAGTGGCAATTGGAGGTATTCTGCTGTATGTGGTGACCACTGTTTTTTTATGTTACCTCTCGTTTCGCGAATTGCAGGACACTACTGTTTGGAACACATTATTTTGGGTCATCCTGCTCTTTTCTGCTCTGAATACCATCTCCAAAAGTTTCCAAACCGAAAGCCGAAACCGACTTCTCTATCTTTATACTCTCGTATCCCCAGCCGCTGTAATTTTGAGTAAAATGATCTATAATATCCTGCTCATGGGTATTACAGCTTTGGTTACGCTGCTTTTTTATTCCTTATTCCTGGGGACTAGGCCACTCGAAGGGGCGAATGCAGGAATGTACTTGGTTGCACTCCTACTCGGCTGTGCCGGTTTTGCAGGTATTTTCACCATGATTGCAGCTATTGCAGCGAAAACAGGTAACCAATTGGGAATAATGGCCATTCTTGGCTTTCCACTGATTCTGCCTTTATTACTCACATTAATTGGACTTTCAGGCATAGCGCTCAGGGGATTACCTTGGGAGTACGGAACCACCGAGTTGCTCATTTTAACAGGTCTTAACATACTCATTGCAGCCCTCTCCTATATCTTATTTCCTTACCTTTGGCGCGAATAATCTGAAGCAGCTCTCCGAATGAAAAACTGGTGGAAATATTTAAGTGTGGCTCTACTGCTGTATGTCATTGTAGTGAGCCTCAATACTCCACTCGGTCCGGGTTTAACTGCTGTTTCACCGGAAAACCTGAATATCGGAGAAAATTTCGAAATCAAGGTAATCGGATACAACACCCATTTCCGCAACAATCCACCGGATATGCAACATCCCGGAGTTTGGCTCGAATCGGATGGATTTCACCTGACCTGCAATAATGTGGAAGTAATTAACGACCAGGAACTGCATTTTTCGGTGGAGGTTCCCGATGAATTACCGTCAAAATCCCTGCATGTTTTCGTGAGTTATGCGGAAGGTACTTTCATGCTTCCCAATGCTTTTCGTGCTGAGCAAAGTATTAAAAACGACCAACTCAAAAATGAAGCACCGAAAAGTTTTTCAGGATCAGTAACTGCATTCTCCTTCCCAAATCGTGAAATTTTGCGTGAGAGTATTCGCAATCTGATGTTTCATGTCCCCATGTGGTTTACCATGATGTTGCTCATGACAATTTCAGTTGTATACAGCATCAAATATCTTTCCGGACTAAATCCTGATCACGATTTAATCGCAAGACAAGCAGTAAATGTGGGATTGCTTTTCGGAATACTTGGCTTGCTCACAGGTTCTTTGTGGGCCCGATTTACCTGGGGTCAATGGTGGGTGAGCGATACCAAACTGAACGGCGCTGCCATCACCACGCTGATTTACTTTGCCTACACCATCCTTCGCGGATCGATAAACGAGGAACAAAACAAAGCAAGGGTGGCAGCTGTTTACAATGTGTTTGCATACGTTATACTGATCGTACTTCTCATGGTGCTTCCCCGCCTTACTGACTCTTTACATCCCGGAAACGGAGGCAATCCCGCATTCAGCAGTTACGATTTAGATAATGCATTGCGAACGGTGTTCTATCCGGCTGTTTTAGGATGGATGGGAATATCATTATGGATTCTTCAGCTTCGCAACAGAACAGAACGAATCAAACAACAAATTGAAAACGCATGAAACCACTGTTTTTTCTAATTCTGGCATTGCTATACAGTTATGATTCTTTTGCCGGCGGAATAGAAAGCTCTATGCACGCCGCAGGAAAAATGAATGTTACACTTGGTGTAATTGCCATCATCTTCATTGGAATAGTAGTTTATCTTTTTCTCGTCGATCGTAAGATCACGCGTCTTGAAAAAGAAATTAAAGAACGGCAGTCATGAAAAAAACCCACATTATAGCTTTATTGGTAATTGCTGTTTCCATTGGAGTAATTCTTACTTCATTAAGCGGTGCAAGTACGTATGCCAACTTTGAGCAGGCCTTTGAGCAACCCGGAAAAAAATTCACAGTAGTTGGTCATCTGGATCACGAATACGAAATCACATCTGAACCCATGCGTTGCTCGTTTTATATTCGCGATAAAGAAAACAACCTGAAAAAAGTGGTCTACAATAAAGCTAAACCACAGGATTTTGAACGTTCAGAAAGCGTGGTACTCACAGGTTCTGCCGATGGTGACACCTTTTTTGCAAGTGAGATTTCAATGAAATGTCCTTCGAAGTATAACGACGTTAATAAAACACAGTGATCGAAACCTACACCGGAGAACACCTCCTGCCCGGATTAATCGGACGATTTTTCGTTTCGCTTACCTTCGTTGCTTCCCTAATTGCTTTTTACACTTATCTGCGTGCCAGTAAAGCTAGCGGAGAAGAACAGGACAATTGGAAAAAATGGGGACGCAGTACTTTTCTGATTGCTGCAGCATCTTCTTTTATTTTCATCGGTACAATGTTTTATCTGCTCGTAGTGCAGTATTTCGAATACGATTACGTGTGGGAACAAAGCAACACAAAGATGTCGT
>JBKBUQ010000117.1:0-9619 GCA_046289975.1 Flavobacteriales bacterium
GCAGGAATGATTAACCGACGGACAGCAGTACATTTTTGTCCGGCTTTAACCGTGATTTCATTCGCGGCGGCTTTAATGAAAATATCAAATTCTGCAGAACCCGGTTTAACATCTTCTCCGAGTACCATGGCATTGAGTGAATCGGCTTCCATGTTAAAAGGGACCGCTTCTTCCACAATGCGCGGATGCGATTTCAGCATTTTTCCGGTATGTGCGGACCCGGTAAATGTTACTACGTCCTGAAATGAAACATGATCAAGAATTCCGTTTGCAGATCCGCAAATCAATTGCAGCGATCCTTCAGGTAGAATTTTGGATTCGATTATATCTTTTACGACAGCTTCAGTTAAAAAAGAAGTAACGGTTGCGGGTTTTACTACTGCGGGCATGCCGGCGAGTAAATTCACTGCAATTTTTTCCAGCATTCCCCACACCGGAAAATTAAAAGCATTGATGTGTACCGCAACTCCTGTTTTTGGTACGCAGATGTGGTGACCAATAAACGTATTGTTTTTAGAAAGTTTAGCAATGTCACCATCCAGGCAATAGGGCTGATCGGGGAATTGACGACGCAAGCTGGCGTAGGCAAATAGGTTTCCGATTCCTCCTTCAATATCAATCCAGCTGTCGATCCGTGTTGCACCGGTCATAGCGGAAATCTTATAATAGTTTTCCTTCCGCTCCAGTAAATACATAGCGAGTGCCTTCAACATTCTTCCACGCTCATGGAATGTGAGTTTGCGCAATGCTTTGTTACCTTGTTTACGGCCGTGTTCCAGCACAGCTCCAAAATCGATGCCTTTGCTCGAAGCTGTTGCAATTACATCTCCTGTTATGGCGTTGAAGAGCGATTGACCATCGCCTTCTCCGGCAACCCATTGTCCTGCTACGTAGTTTTGAAGTTTCATAGGGAATATTTGGTTCAAAAATAAGAAAAGCCCTCACTAATCGTAGAAAGGGCCTGTTCTGTTTGTGTTTTATATTATTATCCTCTGAGTTTATCCAGAATGCGATTTAATTCTTTGGCTTCTTCGGGTGTAATTTCTTGTTTACGCTTGAAAAATTTATCCATATCATCGGAAATCTTGTTAATGACATCCATCCCTTTTTCGGTAAGCGAAATGTCAATTTGGCGACGATTATCCTTGCAGATTTTCCGTTCAACGAGTTTTTTCTGGACTAGCTTCTCAACCAGTCGTGATGTGTTCGACATTTTGTCGATCATCCGCTCTGTGAGCAGTTTAAGTGGAGCAGGGTTAGGGTACTGACCTCGCAGAATGCGCATAATGTTGAACTGTTGACTGGAAATCCCGTAAGGTTTCATTACGGGAATTACCTGGCTGTTTACCCAGGATGCGGTAAATAGAATGTTGACTTGTACCTTGTGAAATTCAGATGTGAATTTCTTTTGTTTGATTTCGTCTTCGAGTTTCATGCTGCAAATATAGTTAAACAAAATACACTTGTATTAGTTGTTGATACAAGTCATTTTTTGCAATAGAAAAAGTCCCGCCGGAGCGGGACTTTATTTGAGGGAAGATGATTACTTCTTTTTCTTCTTTTTCTTTTTGCCACCGATGCCGACGGGGCTTCCCAGGCGATCCATTGCACAACGGAAACCGATAGTGGCCGTAGAGCGACGCTCGTCGAGGTAACGGCGGGTACCGGGATTCATCCAGTAGGCACGGTCTCTCCAGCTGCCGCCTTTGTAAACACGTGTACGGTTACTTACCAGAGTAGTAGGAGAGGCAGAGTTATCGTGACGGTTAACACCTTCGTATCTGCTCTGATACATGATGTTTTCTTGCCAGCGGGTATCGCTGTTCACTTCGCTGATAACGGCACCTGACTTGCTATGACCTGCAGTACCATAGTATTGGGTCGAGGCAATATCACCATCGAGATAATCGATGTTGTCGGATTTACGGTAGGTACGACGGTCGATGTTTTCTTCTTCAGTAACCTGACGCCATTTAACGTTACCCGGAGTATTGATTACGAAATCAGAAAGTTTCACACGCAATACAGGGATGATCTCGATTTGATAGTTCTCATAGCGAGGATCAGCACGAAGGTTAACTTCAAAATCAACAAGAGCAGCATCAAACATCTCACGGATGATGATAGAAGCCTGGATCAATTGCTCGTTTTCACGAACCAGATTCGGACGCTTTTGGTAAGATTTGCGGTAACTGTTTTTCACAGAAATAGCTGAGTCTACAATCTCGGTCTTCAGATACTTAAGAAGTGAATCTTCAATATCAGTAAGGTAACCGGTGTTTGAACGCGCAAGGTGGAACGAATCAAGGTAAATGCGCATAGCATCAACATCATAAATTGTTTCATCATGCTTGTTGTCGATGATACCTTCTGCATTCAATACTTTCGTTTTAAATACGTTACCACGGAAGGGACGGAACTCATCTGCATCTTCGGAAGTTAAAGGACGATATACATCCATTACCCACTCAGAAACGTTACCTGCCATATTGTACAGACCATAATCATTAGGCCAGTAAGAGGTAACAGGGGCAGTAATATCTGCCGCATCATTCAGTTTTCCGGCAACACCCATATAGTCACCACGTCCGCGAACGAAGTTGGCAAGCATTTCACCCTGCCATTTGGATTCCGGGTTACGCACCCAGTGACCATTCCATGCATAAATACGACGCTCAACGATACGCTCTTCAACTGAATTTCCAATCAAACCGTAAGCAGCATATTCCCACTCTGCTTCTGTTGGAAGGCGGTAACGTGGAAGAAGGATACCGTCTTCCATACGAACGTGACGACGTCCTAATGCTTTTTTACCTTTCTTACCCGGGCCTGGATTCGATTGCTTGTTAAGGTCAACCAATAGGTTCTCAACACCATTGGTATGCGGCACACCACCGGGTTGGTCGAGGTATTCGTCGGTTGTGAATGGATCGTTCGGCTGGAATGTAACATCCCAGTTTAAAACGCCTTCACGAATGAGTATGTATTCGTTCACACGGTCTGTTCTCCAGGCACAGAATTCAGTAGCCTGAAGCCAGCTCACACCTACCACAGGATACTCGCGGTATGCGGGGTGACGAAGATAGTATTCTACATAAGGCTCATTATAAGCCATTTTCTCACGCCAAACCAGTGTATCGGGTAGGGCGTTAGTATAGATCTGACCAAAATCGGTATAAACTCGGCGCAACCAATACAGGTACTCGCACCAGTTGAAATTGGTTACCTCTGTTTCATCCATATAAAAGGAAGAAACCGTTACCCTGCGTGGAACATTGCTCCAGTCGTGGTAGACATCCTGTTCAATACGGCCCATGGTAAAAGTACCTCCCTCCACGAGGATTAATCCCGGACCCGTTTCTTGCTCTTCGTAAGGAACCTTCTGATAACCACCATTGTTGGGATCGTTGTAATTCCAACCGGTAATATTAGAAGTTTCGTACATACACGAAGAGACCAGTAGACATGCCATAACGGCAACTCCCATCCACTTTGCTTTCGTCTGCTTCATTGACATATCTGGTTTATTTACTCCTGCTTACTTAATTCTCCTTTATAACGTAAATCTGAAAAATGGTTACGTTTAATCTTGTTTTTTAGAACGATGGACAGCTTATTGTCCTGAAAGACCGCTTCTTAGGTTTACAGGGAATATTGATGGCCATCGAAATTTCATGCGATCCGCCCGACGCGTTGGTCAGTTTGGAAACAGTAACGTCGTAGCTGTACCCGAAATTGAAGATGTCTGATTTCACACCGATTAGTGCAATGAATGCATCTTTATTACGGTACCAGGCTCCAAACACAATGTTCTTGGTGTTCACATAAAGTCCCATGTTCAGCTGCTGGAATGTTCCCTGCGAGCGGTACATAATGTTGGGCGAAAGAGTTGCGTCGTTGGTTGAATACTTTGAATTCCCTAATGGAATTACAGCACCGGCATGACCTGAAAGCTTCATTGGTAATGGGCTGGTTCCTGTAACGAGTGATTCGTTGGGCTCTGTTAAATGGTGCGCAGAAAATCCGATATAGAAGTTTTCGCTGAAACCAAGAATACCTGCAGAGAAATCCATATTCCCAACAGATCCGCCACGGGGAACATCACCTGTCTGATAAACGAAGCCACGGCGCGGGTCGATCATGTCGCCAAACGTCAGCTTGCTCCAATCGAGTGATTTTTGAAAATAAGTAGCCTGTACTCCAAAACGTAGTGAAAATTTGCGGCCGAGCTTTAATTGGTAAGCATACATAGCATTAATAGTGGTAGTATTTAAAGTTCCTTCACCGGCTTTGTCGTTGGTAACCAAAAGACCTAGTCCGCCATAAATAGACTCAACGTGCTGATCATAAGAAGCTGATGTGGTAACG
Organism: Flavobacteriales bacterium; assembly: GCA_046289975.1. Lineage (GTDB taxonomy): Bacteria > Bacteroidota > Bacteroidia > Flavobacteriales_D > UBA2798 > UBA2798. The sequence goes on from JBKBUQ010000117.1 coordinate 4,369, forward strand.
AATGTCCCGGATAAGGCAGGCCACTGGTTTCTGTAATTAAGATTGATACGCGGACAACGCTTGGATCCCGCAAAAGCCGGGTTCAAATAAAGCGGGTTGGCGAAGAATTGCGTGAATTCAGGGTCTTGTGCCTTGGCATTTTCAGGCAAAAGCATGATAATGCTGAACAGCATAAGGAACAGATAATGAGCGGGTCTGGTGTAAAGGTTGAACCTCATAGGAAACCTGATTTCTGAATTTTAAGGACCAATATTACTAATATTTTTTAACATGAATTGTTCATATGTCAATAACAATGAAAATATCTTGGGGATTTGTACGTTATTTTGGGGAACAAAAGTTGCCTCTTACTTGTTAGTGTGTTGATAATGAGTCAAATTAAATTTTATATGCCATTTTCCCGGAAGACAGCTCTCCTGTTGATTCTTTTCACAGGACTCTTTCAAGTGGTTAAATCACAAGAGCTTAGGTATAAGATTGACCTGGAATGGCAAAAACCTGCCCGGATTTCTCCTGAAGAAGACATCAGTATTAAAACATTGAATTTCAAAGGCGCGTCTTTTACAGGAAGCGAGAAACCTCAGGCTTTTTGGGCTTATTCCTATGATTTGCCTTCATCCGTAAACAGTATTACGGTAAGAACTGAGAATGAAGTTTGGGAGGAAGTACCAACCGATCAGCTGGTATTGCTCGATGAATCCCAAGTACCGGAAATTTTTGCTGTTAACGCGGAAGTAGCTTATGCCCGCTTTCAGCCAAGAGCTGTATTATCGTTTTTCCCTTATAGAAAAGATCTTTTTTCAGGTAAATGGATGCGTTTAATGGAAGTCGATCTGCTTATTGGAGGAACAATCGGATCTCCATTGCAACAGAGAGGGCAGCGAACATTTGCGGCTTCTTCTGTTTTGGCCAACGATGGTGAATGGTTCAGGGTTGGTGTCATTTATGATGGAGTATATAAAATATCCTATGAATTTTTAAAAGGTTTGGGTGTAATCGCCCCTGCTATTTCATCTTCAGAAGTTCATCTCTTTGGAAATTCTGCAGGAATGCTTGCCGAAGCTAATGCCATTTCCAAGCCCGATGATTTGCTGCAAAATGCAATAAATATGGTGGATGGCGGGGATGGTGTTTTTGGACCGGGTGATTATTTTTTATTCTATGCGAAAGGTCCGCATAAAGTGAATTATAATGCTTCAGGACAATTGTTCACTCAACAGGTGCATTTGTATTGCGATACGTCTTATTATTTTATCAATGTTGGTTCAACTTCTATTACACAGAAATTAGTCAGCCAACAGACTTCTTCCTCTTCTCCGGCAACACATATTGTCAATACGTTTGATGACTTCATGTATCTGGAACAGGATAAGATCAATTTTATTAAGTCGGGCCGCGAATGGTATGGCGACTTGTTTGATTTCACGACTGAATACACGTATAATTTTGCATTTCCGAACATCGATGTATCTCAATCTGTACGTGTGAAAACAGATCTTGCTGCACGAACTCCCGGAAGCGGTGCGAGTAATTTTCTTATTACATCACCCGGTACAACAGGAAATGTTACTGTTGTCATACCCGGAGTTGGAACCGGAGCATACACTGCCGCTGCAAATCCCGGAAATGGAATTATGACCTTTATGCCTTCTTCCAGCAATGTATCTGTAAAGGTAAAATTCAACAAGGCCACATCTACATCGCAGGGTTGGTTGAACTATATTCAGGTTCAGGCACGGCGCAATCTTATTCATTTTGGCGATCAAATGCATTTCCGCGATAAAAATTCGGTGGGGGCCGGCAATGTTGCTGAGTTCGTTTTGAGTGGCGTTTCCGGTTCTATGCAGTTATGGGATGTTACTGAGCCCGACAATGCATCACAACTTAATGTATCGGTTGTTTCCGGACAAATTGTGTTCAGAGCAAATGCAGATATCATGCACGAGTATATTGCATTTAGGAGCAATAGTTGTCCAACTCCATTTGCGTTTGGAAAGGTAAGTGAACAGAATTTACATTCACTCTCACCACGTGATCTTATCATCATCACGCACCCCCAGTTTTATTCACAGGCTGCTGAACTTGCAGCTTTTCATGAATCAGAAGGAACTGGAACAATACTCGTAACTACTGATCAGGTATATAACGAGTTTTCTTCAGGGATGAAGGATGCAACGGCCATCAAGCAATTTCTTCGCATGTTTTACGAGCGTGCTGCGGGTGATCCCGCATTGTTGCCGAAATATGTTTTGCTTTTTGGGGATGGTTCCTATGATAATAAAAACAGGGTAGGGGGGAATACCTCGTATATTCCGACGTATCAATCGTTCGAATCCACAATGGTAACGGTGAGTTTTGTGAGCGACGATTATTTTGTTCATCTCGATCCGACTGAAAACATGAATAATTCTGATCAGTTGGATATGGCGGTTGGTAGAATACCGTGCCGTAACCAGGTAGAGGCACAAGGTGTGGTCAACAAGATTAAACTTTATTCACAGAATACCGGAACAACTTCACTTGAATCGGCCTCCGCATGTGATTTGACCGGAACAGAATTTTCGATGGGTGACTGGAGAAACTGGTATGGTTTTGTTGCCGATGATGAAGATTTCAATTCGTACATCGATGCAGCAGAACAGTTCGCAGATTCACTTAAAGTGTGGTATCCCTTCCTGAATGTCGACAAAGTTTTTCTTGATGCCTATTTGCAGCAAAGTACTCCCGGCGGACAACGTTACCCGGAGGTGAATGAAGCCATCCGATCGAGAGTGGAAAAAGGTGCTTTGGTATTGAATTATATTGGTCACGGAGGTGAAGTAGGTTGGGCGCATGAACGTATTTTGGATCTGGCTACAGTAAACGGATGGACCAATAACCCACGGCTTCCGTTATTCATGACAGCCACTTGTGAGTTTTCGCGTTTCGATGATCCCGGTCGGGTGTCTGCAGGTGAGTATGTTTTACTCAATGCCAGTGGTGGCGGAATAGGTTTATTGACCACAACACGATTAGTGTATTCAGGTCCCAACGAGATCCTGAACCGAAATTTCAATAAAGTTGTTCTGGTGCGTGATAACGGTGTTCCGCGTACTTTGGGAGATATTTTTATGCAGACAAAAAATCTTACCATCAGTCAGATATCAACTTCCAACACCCGCAATTTTACGCTTCTTGGAGATCCTGCTGTTCGACTGAAGCAGCCTTACAATAAAGTCGTGGCGGACTCTGTAAACCACGTTGCTATAGGATCTGGAACAGACACATTAAAAGCTCTTACCAGAATTACCATTTCCGGTCATATGGAAGATCAAAACGGTAATTTTTTATCCGGATACAACGGTATCGTCTTTCCAACTGTATTTGATAAGGAGCAGATTTTGTATTCTCTCGGAAATGATCCAGGTTCTTCTGTTCGTCAGTTCGATTTGCGAAAGAATGTGATATACCGCGGAAAAGCTTCGGTTGTTAATGGACGATTCGAATTCACTTTTGTGGTTCCCAAAGACATTGCTTATCAGTTTGGGATTGGAAAAATTTCCTTCTACGCTCACAATGGTATAGACGACGCAACAGGTGTTGATCTGAGCATTATTGTTGGAAGTACCAATCCAAATGCACCGGTTGATAATGATGGTCCGATTGTTAGGCTGTTCATGAACGATGAAAACTTTGTATCGGGAGGAACTACCGATGAAACGCCCGTTTTGTTAGCCCGCTTACAGGATGAGAATGGAGTGAATACAGTTGGAACCGGTATTGGTCACGACATCACTGCAATTTTGGATGGCAATACCTCCTCTCCGGTAATTTTAAATGAGTATTATGAATCGGATGCCAATACCTACCAGTCGGGTGTAGTATCCTATCCGTTCCGCACCTTGAGTGAAGGCCCTCACAATCTCCGGTTCAAAGTTTGGGATGTGTACAACAATTCAACGGATGCAAGTGTGGATTTTGTTGTTGCAAGGTCTGCCGAAATGTCCTTGAAGCATGTCCTGAACTACCCGAATCCCTTTACCACCCGAACCCAGTTCTTTTTTGAGCACAACCAGTGTTGTACCATGTTGGATGTACAGGTTCAGGTATTTACCGTTGCCGGAAAGCTGGTTAAAACACTTACAAAGTCGGTTTTTGCCGAAGGTTACCGATCCGATCCTATCGAATGGGATGGCCGGGATGATTACGGTGACAAAATCGGTATTGGCACTTACATCTATCGGATACGGGTGCGCACCCCGGATGGGAAAATGGTGGAGAAATTCGAAAAACTGGTCATTTTGAACTAATTCGGTTAAACGGGGTTCTACAATAAAAGCACGCTTTTTCCGTATATTTGTTGACTTTTATTTATCCAATACGATCATGATCAAACCATCTTACGGATTTGCAGCCTTGTTTGCGGTTTCTTCGTTGGGAGTCAAAGCCCAAAGTAATCAGCAGGCACGTGCAGAGCAAATTCAGCTCAATACTATAACTACAGCCGTTCCTTTTCTGTTAATCGGTCCCGATTCCCGCTCCGGCGCAATGGGGGATGCAGGGGTTGCCATTTCTCCGGATGTAAATGCATTGCACTGGAATCCTGCAAAACTTGCCTTCACCAAGGAATCAATGGAGTTTTCGATGAGTTATTCACCTTGGTTAAGAAATCTTGTTCCCGATATCAACCTGGCCTATTTGTCGGGGTATTCCCGTCTCGATAAATATTCTGTTGCCGGATTTGGACTTCGTTATTTTTCGCTTGGTAACATTACATTTACCGATCAGAACGGAAGTGTGATTCGCGATTACAAACCCAATGAATTTTCGGTTGATGGAGCTTATGCGCGTAAGATGTCGGATCGTTTTTCATTATCCATGGCCGGAAGATTCATTTACTCCAATCTAACCGGTGGTGTAATTGTGCAGGGTGCCAATACCAAAGCCGGAAAATCGGTGGCGGTAGATGTTTCCGGATATTACATCAATGATGATGTGAAGGCAGGCGACATGAAAGCGGAACTTGCGTTCGGATTTAACATTAGCAATATTGGAGCAAAAATGAATTATACCAATACTGCAGAACGTGATTTTCTTCCTGCAAATCTTCGTTTGGGAACAGCTTTTTCGTTGGTGCCTGATGAGTACAACAAGGTGACCTTTGCGTTTGATGTAAATAAATTACTGGTGCCTACCCGTCCGATTTACCGTTTGGATAATCAGGGTAATATTTTATACGATGCAGACGGAAATCCGCAGATCCTGAGTGGAA
>JBKBUQ010000118.1:0-9561 GCA_046289975.1 Flavobacteriales bacterium
TTTGCAATTTGCCTGAATCCCAATCCGAGAAAAAGATAAGCTGTGCTGATATACAAAGCTAAACGTGATAGTTTTTTTCTGCGCAAAGATTCACGGTGCAATCTCATGCAAATAATCAAAAAGGTCATGAAAGGCAAAGTGTAAAGCGGGTCGATCACGAACACTCCATTAAAAGTGATGCGTACATCAAAAGGCCAAAAAAGTTGTGTACCCCAGGTCGTAAAACAATCGAGCAGGGGATGCGTTACCAGCGCCCACCAGCACAATACCGTCCATTCCTTTATGGATGCATTGTTTTTTTTGCTGATTTTATGAATCAGCCATCCCAACACAGGAGCAAATGCTGCACAAAAAACAATGGAATGCATAAACCCACGATGCCAGATCATGGCTTGTAATGGATTTGTAAGTAAAGCTGCAAGAACATCCAAATCAGGAATGGTTCCTGCAACAGCACCCCATAGCATGGCTTTGTTCCCTGCTTTTTTGCCAAGAATTACTTCTCCAACTCCAGCGCCTAAAACTATTTGTGTTAGAGAATCCAATTGTTTTGCTTTTTATAAAAGGGAAAGTGATCAGAATGATTCATCGCAAAATATCCAAACGTTCAGAATCCAGTTTTAACAAAAGGAAGATCAGAATGGAGAATGCCATTATGGATGAACCTCCATAACTGAAAAAGGGTAGCGGAATACCAATAACCGGAGCAAGTCCGATGGCCATTCCAACATTGACAAAAAAGTGAAAGAAAAGTATCGCTGAAACACAATAGGCAAAAATGCGCGTAAAGGGCGATCGTTGTCGTTCTGCCAATAATACAATTCGCAACAACAATAACACAAACAAAATGACAACGGTTAAGGATCCCGCAAATCCCCATTCTTCGCTTAGTGTGCAGAAAATAAAATCGGTACTTTGCATGGGCACATGTTTTTGACCTCTGTTGGCGAGCGTCGATTTCATATACCCTTTTCCGCTCAATCCCCCGGAACCAATTGCCGCCATGGATCGGTCGATGTTGTAAGCTTTACCATCAGGATCGTCGATCAGCCCCAACATGATGTCGATTCGTTCCTGCTGGTGTCGCTTCATCACATTGTAGAAGGCATAATTGGTTCCAAATACAATAACGATCGATGAAAAATAGGCCAATACCAACACAAGAATTGCGGTTTTACGTCCTCGTTTCATTACGAATTGGCGGATAAGCAGTAATACAAGTGCGGCAATGATGGTTAGAATAATCACCAGACCAATATGTCCTGCTACTTCTGTTCCAATAATGGGTAATTCCATTGTGCTTTCTTTCAGCATGAGGGATAAAATGGAAAGCACAAGTACAAATAATCCGAAAAGCAAAAGGTTACCCGACATTCCTTCTCTGTACAGTACAAAAATAAAAGAGATAAATACGATAACTGTACCGGCATCCGGTTGTAAGAGAATTAATGCAGCAGGAAAACCAATGAACAATGCGGTGTAAAGTCGGGTAGTGGTGTCTTCGAAACGGATTTGTGGTGTACTTAGAAATTTGGCCAGTGCAAGACTCACTCCGATTTTGGCAAACTCCGATGGCTGGATTCCAAACTGACCAATTCCAAACCATGCTTTCGCACCGTTTTTTTCTTCGCCAACAATAAGTACGGCAACGAGAAGAAATGCCATTACTCCGTAAAATTCGTAGGAATATTTTTTTATGAAATTTCCTTCAAGCAAAAGGATCAATCCTCCAAGTAAGAGCGATACTCCAATCCAGATTATCTGTTTCCCGTATTCCATACTGAAATCGAAATGCGATGGATGTTCAGGATTGTAAGCAGATGAATAAATATTGAAATAACCTATCGTTACCATGATCAGGTAGGTGATCAGTAAAAAGCGATCAATTTTTCTAACGGGATTATCGGTTCTCATATCCCCAGACGTTTTCTGCTTTTCGCGTTGGTAGTGGCTTTGTCTTTTTTCACATCGAGAATCACTGCATTCATCATGCGCTGCTCTTTAAGTGTATCTGTAACGCTGCCTTTCAGGTATTTTTCAATCATTAAGCTCGCAATCGGTGCTGCCCATACTCCTCCAAAGCCTGCATTTTCAACGTAAACTGAAATCGCAATTTTGGGTTTGTCCATTGGGGCAAATGCAATGAATACAGAATGGTCTTCTCCATGCGGATTTTGTGCGGTACCTGTTTTTCCGCAAACAGTAATATCTTTTAACCGTGCACTCGATGCTGTTCCACCGGGTTCTTCAACAACTGCTCGCATTCCTTCTACCAATGGATCATAATACTCTCGGTTAATACGCATCACGTGTTTCTCTCTGAATTTTTCAGGAATATTTCCAATGGAGTCAATGCCCTTAACGAAATGCGGAGTATAATAATAACCTCTGTTGGCAATGTGTGCTGTAAAGTTAGCCATTTGAAGCGGTACAACCAGAACTTCTCCCTGACCAATCGAAATGGAATAGATCGTTGAAAATGCCCATCGTCCTTTTCCATAATACTTATCGTAAAACTCTACTGTGGGAATGAATCCTTTCTTCAGAGATGGTATATCTACACCCAGGTCCACTCCAAACCCAAATTCATTCATGTAATCGGTCCATTTGCGCAAACCTAATTCCGAATCTTTAAAAATACTCCGCGATTTTCCCTGCTGAATAATGCGTTGGGTGGCACGGAAGAAATAGGGATTACATGAAAATTGAACAGCTCGTTTTATGTCGCTTGCCGCAGGATGGTTGTGACAACCTACCAGACTTTTATCGCAGGGGAATCCGGTGTTTATCGTTATCACTCCTTCCTGCAAACCAATTAGTGCCTGTGCCATTTTAAAGATGGAGCCCGGTGGATACATCGCCTGAATTGCTCGGTTATAAAGTGGTTTTAAGGAGTCATTGTTCAATAACCCATAATAATTTTTTCCTTTTTCCCTTCCCGTCATTAGGGATGGATTGTACGTTGGCGATGAAACCAATGCGAGAATTTCTCCGGTTTCCGGTTCTATGCAAACAATACTACCCTTTTTGTTTTGCATCAATTTCTCTCCGTATTCCTGCAGATCAGCATCTATCGTACAATAAATGTTTTTTCCCTGCACCGCCATGGTATCGTACTTGCCGCCTTCATAGCTTCCGCTTTCCTTTCCAATGGCGTCCTTCAATAAATAACGAACACCGCGTTCTCCTCGTAAAATCTCTTCGTAGGATTGCTCCAGTCCCTTTTTTCCGATGTAATCGCGCGGACGGTAATAGCGATTCTTCTCGATGTCTTCCGGACTGACTTCGCTGATGTATCCAAATACATGGGCTCCAATTTCTTTGCGATAACCACGCATCGTACGCTCCTGCGCAAAGAACCCGGGATATTTATACAACTCCTCTGAAATCAATTCAAAATTGTCGGCTGAGATCTGTTTTTCAAATTCGGAAGGAATATGCTGGGAATAATTTTTTGCAATGGTTATTTTCTTAATGAAATCTTCTTTCGTTATTCCCACCAAACGACAAAATGCGATGGTGTCCATCGGCCGCATTTTTGCCGGAGTAACAACCATGTCGTAAAACGTTTTATTTTCTACAAGCTTGTTTCCATACCTGTCGTAAATGATTCCCCTCGGCGCATAGGTATAAAGTTTGTATTCCGAAATTTGAGCTGCACGCTCTGTCCAGCGGTCGGTCAGGACTTGCATAAACAATAAGCGGATAATGAAAATCACTGCGACCGTTATATAGATCAGCAAGAGGACGAATTGGCGATTTTCGTAGTTTCTCATTTACCTGGTTTGAGGTCGGAGAAACAAATACTGGGCAATGATTGCAAGGAACAACGTAAAACTTGCAGATCCGAGGCAACGAAGTAAAGTGTGTCCGATACCTTCAAAACGGAATGCTTCGAGCAGAAAGAATACAATATGATGCATCAGGATAAGTGTTCCGGCATAGGAGATGAACCAATTGAAACCATAGGCTTGAATGCCGGGTAAAGTGGCAGCATCATACCCATCTCTTGGAGCGAACAGGCGAAGAAATTGCGGGCGATTCCATGCTAAAAAGGTACATGCTGATGCGTGTAGTCCATAGGTGTTTGTAAATGAATCCAGAATAAGCCCATAGAAAAAACTCAGCGGAAGGATCATCCAGTTTGGTGTTTCAAAAGGAAGAAGAATGATAAACATCACGTACAAATACGGCTGAAAATAAGTTCCGAGAGGAAGATTATTTAAAACCAAACCTTGCAATAGCAGAAGAAAAATGCCGCGTAAAATAGTTATGCCGTAATCGCGAATCATGGTTGCTTTTCTCCTTTCAGCAACTCTTCCAGTTCCAATTGCTCCTTCATCCGATGATTTTCTACCACATAAACGTGATATACCGAATGAAAAGGAGTTGATAAACGCACAATTATAGAGTGGTGCATGGCGCCCGGTTTCTGAAATACTTCTTCAACTATCCCAACCAAAACACCTTCAGGAAATCGTCCGCTGGCGCCTCGTGTTACAATTGTGTCACCGGTTTTTGCAGGAGCGTCAACAGTAATGCCGTTGAGTGTTACACGCTGTGGATCCTGACCTTCCCATTTGATCAATCCGTGATCATTGGTTTTTTTCAGCTTTACACTTAACACGAAATTTTTATTGAGCACAGAAACCACTGTTGCGTAATGTTCAGATACATCCTTTACAAAACCAACAATGGAGATGCCGTTGGTTACACCCATGTCCGGAGCAACTCCATCCCTTCGGCCTTTATCAATAGTCAGAAAATTATCTTGTGCGTAAACAGTGTTATTAATGACTTTCGCCCCCCGGAAAGTGTATTGGGTATTTCCTGTGCTGTCTTTCTGAAAAATGGTCTTGGTGCTATCAGCAGCATAGATCTGCATCAGCATGTTTTTTAAACGGACATTTTCATCAAGAAGATTTCGGTTGGCATCTTTCAAACTGAAGTATTCCGAGAACTCTGTTTTCTTTTCCATGAGGTAGCCAACAAAAACCGAAGACGAATTCATGAAAGTACTTTCCTGGTAATTGTTGCTACTGACCAACATAGTAAGAGCAGTAACCTGAAAAAACAGGAAAAGGAAAAAGAAATAATTCCTGATGATGAACAGCCTCAGGTTCCTCATTCAGCAGCAGGATTAATCGCGAATAAGAAATTGGAAGCGGTCGATGTTTTTCAGCGCAATACCTGTGCCACGAGCAACGGCACGAAGTGGATCATCGGCAATATGCACCGGTAATTTGGTGCGCATTGAAATACGTTTGTCAAGACCACGAAGCAAGGCTCCACCACCGGCCAGATAAATACCGGTTTTGTAAATATCGGCAGAGAGTTCAGGAGGCGTCATTTCAAGAGCACTTAATATCGCTTCCTCAACTTTTGAAATGGATTTATCCAAGGCATGTGCAATCTCACTGTAGGAAACAGTAATCTCTTTCGGAATACCGGTCATAAGGTCACGGCCACTTACTGCGTAATCTTCCGGACCATTTTCCAATTCAGGTAATGCTGCTCCAACTTCAATTTTTATGCGTTCAGCTGTACGTTCTCCAACCAAAATGTTGTGTTGGCGACGCATGTATTCTTCAATGTCGCTTGTAAACTCATCTCCTGCAACACGAATGGATTTATCACAAACAATACCGCCAAGTGCAATAACTGCAATCTCAGAAGTTCCTCCTCCTATATCGATGATCATGTTCCCCATTGGCTCTTCCACATCGATACCGATACCGATTGCTGCTGCCATTGGTTCATGAATAAGATAAACTTCTTTTGCACCTGCATGTTCTGCACTGTCGCGTACCGCTCTTTTTTCCACTTCAGTAATGCCTGATGGAATACAAATCACCATACGCAAGGATGGATTGAATAATCGTTTACGTGGATGGAGCATCTTGATCATTTCTCTAATCATGTGCTCAGCTGCATGGAAGTCGGCAATTACGCCGTCTTTAAGAGGACGAATTGTTTTAATGTTTTCGTGTGTCTTTCCATGCATCAATTGTGCTTTGCGTCCAACACCGATAATTTTATTTGTAGTTCGATCTACGGCAACAATCGACGGTTCATCCACAACAACTTTATCATTGTGAATAATCAGTGTGTTCGCTGTGCCTAAGTCGATGGCAATCTCTTGTGTGAAAAAATCAAAAAGTCCCATGCTGCTCCTCCGGTTTTATTTCTTATAAAGATAAGTTTTTTTTATTACAGTAATTAGTGACGGAAATGTCGCGTTCCTGTAATCACCATTGCCATCCCCTGTGCATCGCAATAATCAATAGACTCCTGATCTTTGATTGATCCGCCCGGTTGCACTACAGCATGAATTCCCTCTCCATGTGCAATCTCAACACAGTCGGGAAATGGGAAAAATGCATCACTGGCCATTACTGCACCTTTCAGCTCAAACCCGAAACTTTTCGCTTTGGCAATGGCCTGACGAAGAGCATCTACTCGGCTGGTTTGACCGGTACCGCTTGCAAGTAAAGTGTTGTTTTTTGCGAGTACAATGGTGTTGGATTTCGTATGTTTCACCAATACCCCGGCAAACTCGAGATCACTCAGTTCCTGATCGGTTGGGGCGACTTTTGTTGCGGTTTTAAAATTCGAACGTTGGTCAACTACGCTGTCCTTGTCCTGAACCAGGAATCCATTCAGCGCTGTTCTTACCTGCCGTTTGGGTAATTCTACCTTGTTCTGAATCAGTAGTATGCGGTTCTTTTTTCCTTTTAGAAGTTCCAAGGCATCTTTCGAATAGGATGGTGCGATCAATACTTCAAAGAAGAGTCGGTCGATCTCGCTTGCTGTTGCAAAATCGATTTCAGTATTGCTGATCAGAATACCCCCAAATGCTGAAACAGGATCTCCGGCCAATGCTGCTGTCCAGGCATCAAAGAGACTGCTGCGAATGGCAACTCCACATGCGTTATTGTGTTTGAGAATGGCAAATGCAGGTGAACCTTTATCGAGGTCGGTCATCAGGTTTACTGCTGCATCTACATCGAGGAGGTTGTTATAGGATAGCTCCTTACCGTTAAGTTGGGTAAAGAGTGCATTCAAATCACCATGAAAGGTTCCTTTTTGGTGTGGATTTTCGCCGTATCGGAGGATCTGGCTGTTCTGCTCGCTGATTTTAAGGAAGTCGAAACCGGTATTGAAATAATTGAAGATTGCGGTATCATAATGCGAAGAAATATGAAAGGCATAGGCCATGAATTTCTTTCTGTCATCAAGACTCGTTTTTCCCTTTTTGCTTTTCAAAATTTCCAGAAACTCAGCATAAAGATCACGAGATGGAACAATCACAACATCCTGAAAATTCTTTGCAGCAGCACGAATAAGTGAAATTCCGCCAATATCAATTTTCTCTATGATGTCTGCTTCTGCAGCACCTGATTTTACAGTTTCCTCAAAAGGGTAGAGGTCAACAATGACCAAATCGATCTCTGGAATTTCATATTGCTCAAGCTGCTCAATATCCCCGCTGTGGGCCCTGCGACCGAGGATCCCTCCAAACACTTTGGGATGAAGCGTTTTTACACGGCCCCCAAGAATGCTCGGATACGAGGTGAGGTCCTCAACCGGAACAACATCAATTCCCATTTTACGGATGAACTCTTCAGTACCTCCTGTTGAGTAAATAGTTACGCCCAAAGTGTTGAGCTCTTGTACAATAGCCTCGAGTCCGTCCTTGTAATAAACAGAAATAAGGGCGGATTTAATGGATTTTTCTGACATGATTTTGATTTGTGAGCGACGAAAGTAGCAAGAATCAACTCATCGAAAGAGGCTCTTCCTTTAAGTGTTGAAAAATGAAGCGGTAATGTTGAAAGGTGACGAGTAAATGCAGTTTACATTGATCCCAAAAAGGAAATGTGTCAGAGATAGCGTTCCCTGATAATATTGCAGTGATGAAGGGCATGTCCGGCCACAATATGGCCAATTGCTCTAACCGTCATTCGCTTTTCATTGGCAATTCCGCTATTTAGCAAGGTTTCCTGATCAAAACTCCGGTAAAGTGCAATCGTACTTTTTCTAACGATCCTGAACTCTTCCGAAAGATCCTTCAGTGTGCGTTGTGCAGCATTGCAATGAAGACCAAAATGATTTTCATCAAAGCCCGGGAGCTCGGTCTTGTCGTTGCGTGCAAAGCGTAATGCGCGGTAACTGTAAATGCGCTCGGTATCGATGATGTGAATCAGGACTTCCTTTACCGACCATTTATCTGTTCCGTATTTAAAATCTGCTTTTTCGTTGGGAATGGAGGAAATGAAGTCAAGGATTTGATCCCCTGTTTCTTTCAACACGGAAATCATTTCGCCGGGACTCGATAATCGGATGAATGGTTCGTAGTAACCGGGGTATTCGTCGTTTTCCGGGAACATAATTTAGCGATTTTGATGAACCAGTTGCGCGTAATCTTTAGCGAAATAAGTCAGAATCACTTGTGCTCCTGCGCGTCGGATGCTAAGTAGTGTTTCAGGCATAGCTTTGTTAAAATCAAGCCAGCCGTTTTTGCATGCTGCACTTAGCATGGCGCATTCTCCGCTTACATGATAGGCGGCAATAGGTAAAGTGCTTTGCTGATGGAGCGATTGTATGATATCGAGATAATGCAATGCGGGTTTCACCATTAGAAAATCGGCACCTTCGCTTTCGTCGAGCAATGCTTCCTTTAATGCTTCGCGTCCGTTTGCCGGATCCATCTGATAGGTTTTTTTATCCCCCTTTTTCGGAGCAGAATCAAGCGCATCGCGGAAGGGTCCGTAAAATGCACTTGCATATTTTGCGGTATAACTCATTATGGAAGTGTCAACAAAACCATTGTCATCCAATTCTTCTCTGATAAATCCAACTCTTCCGTCCATCATGTCGCTTGGTCCAACAATGTCAATTCCAGCTTCTGCCTGTGCAAGCGCCATTTTTGCGAGAATAGGTAAGGTCTCATCATTAACGATCTTGTCGTTCTTCACAAGGCCGTCATGACCATCACTGCTATAAGGATCCATGGCCACATCGCTGATTAGCGTACTCTCAGGAAAACGTTTTTTGATATCGGAAATGGTTTTCAGGTAAAAGTTCTTTTTGCTGTAACTGTGACTCGCAGTTTTATCCTTAAACGCATCTTCAATAGCCGGAAAAAGAATGAAGGAGTGCAAACCAAGTTTCATGCACGATTCAATTTCTTTCAGCACCAGATCCGGTGTCCAGCGGAAATTTCCGGGTAGTGATTTTACCTCCGTTTTTTTATTCTTTCCCTCCACTAGAAACAAGGGGTACACAAGGTTGTCGGTACCAAGAGAGGTTTCACGAACCATGCCTCTGATGGATTCCGATTTTCGATTGCGACGAGGACGAATTAACATGCTTTTTTTCTTGTAAAGATAAGGTTCTTTTTGCTGATAGATTGGTAGAGGAGCGGATACCCCATATCCGTTCACCATTTACTGTTCACCTAAAATTTCCACTGCCCTTTTTCTCGCTTTGGTACCGGATCATGACCCTGGGTTCCCCAGGGATGACAGCGTAAAATGCGTTTCATTCCCATCCATCCAC
>JBKBUQ010000119.1:0-9552 GCA_046289975.1 Flavobacteriales bacterium
TGCCTGATGAACAGGTGTTACATTGTGAACACTATTCTCAAGTGCTATAGCTAAAAAGGCAACAGAATCCTGTACACTTAAGCCGCTGTCGGATGCAAAATAATGAACTAATTTTTCATTCAGTTCAACAAACCATTCTTCCCTTTGGCTTTGTGGTTGGAGTTGGTTCAATATGGAAAGGGCATTTCCGTAATTCTTTTTTTCAATGCCATACTGAACAAAAGCATATTTCCCCTGACGCAACGTATGCCTGGAGGTGAAAAAATCGACATACACCGAATCATCAGGTAGTCCGGCATTAACCAGGGATGAATCTCTGAAAAAGGATGCCATGACCACCTCTTCTTCCATAAGTTTATATTCATCCAGACTTGGATCATAGGTGTTCTCATTTCGAACTACTGACCCATACAAAGCTTCCCGGTTATTGCCTCCGGGTCCCTGAAATTGAGGGATTGCACAAGCAGGGTTTGTATTGGAGGTGAATGTTGGTGTATTATTATTTGAAATACTGTTTGAAACTAAATTCAAAGTGGTTGGGAAAGCTGCGCTACTCGTTCCGGAATAGTACCAATCAATTAAGGGAAACACCGAAATCTGCCCTGCCAGATCGGAGTTGTTCGCCGGCCTAAAATACCAACCATTGTTAGTGGGTAGTGAAAACATTTGAGAAGGAATCGCCGCCGGTCCTGCAAATTGGAATCCGTGGTAGCAGCGGTAAAAATCGTTACAAAAGAAATACGAAAACTGATTCTGTCCGGCAACATAAACACCTTGCGAAATGCGCGTAATGGTGTTGTCGTAAACGTTGTTGTAAAGTCCGTTTAATAGCCAAATGCCTCGTAATCGGTTTAAGGTGGAGGCAAGTGGTACAACTCCGGGTTTGGAAATGGTGTTATTTTTGATGCTAATAAACTGAGAAGCCTCGACTCTAATTCCAGAATGTACAATTCCGGCTGCGCCAAAACCATTACCTGCCAGGTTTGTGAAGTCGATGGTGTTATTTGAAATTTGTGCTACAGTGTTCGATTGCACATCTAAACCATATACCTGTATTAAATAAATTCCGGTTCGTGAACGGTCGATTGAATTACCGCTGATGGTAAGTTTTACTGCTCCCGGGCTAAAATTATTGACATAGATAGCAGAAGTAGCGCCACCCGGAAGTGTATAGGTTGTTTGAGTGTAATTGTTGTTTAGAATTTTGACAGTACTATTAAAACAATTGTATATCCCTGTTCCAAAGCGATAGCGATTAAACGTATTTGATGCGCTTATCTCAATATTGCTTTTTGTTGCATTGTTTACACCTACTGCTTCTTGATGGGTAAAAAAGTTGTTGTTCCTCACGGTAATATTTTGACTTCCGTACGCTTCAAAACCAAATCGATTAAAAAAGAATTGATTTCTCTCGGGATTAGATGTGCCTCCAATAATGATTTGAGGTAAACTATTTAATCCATATACGTTCGAACAAACAGCAGTGCCTGTTGGGCAATTACATGTTGAGCAGTTGTTGCTGTTGCTTGCAAGACTAATGTTTGAAAAACGATTATTAATAACACGCATAGAAGAATTTTCTGCATAAATACCGTAGTCAAGATTATTGAAAGTGTTGGGTGTTGTTGTGATTTGACCAATTGTTACACCTACGGCGTTTTTAATTTCAATTCCTGTGAAGGACCTGCGGTTAAGATGTGGATAAAGTAGATTCCCTGTTTGTTGAAAGGAATTTTGTTCAAATACACCAACTGGAAAAATTCCGGGTCCGGCAAAATTTTGAAGAACAACTCCCTTGTGGCAATTTTCGAAATTGGAGATTTGAATATTGCCTTGTGCGCCATTGGAAAAGACCAGTGCATTGATGGCCTGAAAGAATCCACATTTGGTAACGTTAACCGAATTATTGCTATGGTTGGCAAGCACTCCTCCCCACATTTCATCACAGGAGGTGTTAAAGGTGGAATTGGTGAAATCAATGCTTATACCGGGCTCCAGTATCAGGTTTACACCTCCCGAGATGTAGAAGCGGCAATTGTCAAACACAAGTCCTGTTTGATCGATAACCATATCGTGGTCGATAAGGATGTTTCTGTCAACTATGGTTTGTGGTCCGCTCACGGTTCCCTGCCAGAGGCTGCCTAGGTAATAGCTGATGGGGCCATTGTTGCACGGACCGGTGATGTACCAATCGGGATCTGTGTTCACATTGCTTGTGCAGCAAGGTCGCGCTTCAATTTTTGCACTCACTTCACAACCATCTGCAGTGGTTGCTGTAGCAAATACGAGCAAGGTTGATCCTGCCGGAACAGAAGAGGTGCTGATGAAAATTTCATTGGGCGAATTGTACCCAAACAGTACAGGTGGTGTTATAGCCCACTGATACGATGCAAAACCTGCAGGAACACTAAAAACAAGTGTTTCGCAGCAAAGCGTGGTAGGTCCACTTATCACAATGGGTTCAGGAATGACAATGTTAACCTGTGCCGATTGGGTAGCGGTTTGTCCATTGTTGTAAATTACAGTTAGAGAAACCGTATAGCTGCCGGATGCGGCATAGGTATGCACAGGAGGGTGTTGTCCGTTATAGAAAGTGCCATCTCCAAAATTCCACAACCACTGCACTACATCTGAAGAGCAAGTTGAATTATTGGTAATGGAAAGTGTTCTGCAATCGAGTAATTGAGTGGTAAAATCGAGGTCGGCTCCGATTGTAAAATTCAGGCATTCGGTATTTTCATTATCGCAGATAAGTCCGGTTACACAAACTGTATGAGGACCAGGCCCAAAATTGCTCAGGTAAGGAGGACTGTTGAAGAAGTTAGAATAGACAACGCCATCGATAGAAACATGCACTGCCCAGAAATCGCTGCAATTGGAGCAGCTAAGCGCAGTGATAAGATCAGATGCGAAGCACAGATCTGAAGTGCTAAGTACAAACTCAGGAGTAGCTGAATCCTCAATAACATTTACAGTAAAGGAGCACAATACGTTTCCAAAATCGGTGATAAAGCTAACGGTGTAATTTCCCGTTTCAGTTGGGGAAAAACCGGCAGTTGCAGCAGCAGAATTATTGAGAAAGAAAGTGTTTCCGGATGGACTTGCTACTTGAATTGAGACAAGATTACCACCGTAAGCCAATGGGTTGCCATTGCAATCCAGAAACGAAATATGGTCGCATTCTGCCATGGTGATTTCCGATACGCAGAATTCAGTGTTTGGTGATTGAAACTGATAGGCAATAGTGGAGAAACCCCCAAATTCGGAAGCTACAAAGACGAAATACAATCACTGTATTCTCGCGGCACCATAAAGCGCAGATTGCGGTTGGTATCGATGCATTCCTCAACGGTACAGTTTGCCGGAAGTATTCGCTGTATGGCAACAAAATAATCCTGACCAACCTGAAGATTGGTTGCGATAAGCGAATGGCGATTGGTTGAGGTCTGCACGATGGAGAGCGAATTACAATACTCCCCCCCCATTGAATAGGGTAATCGTATCGATATCGGCTTTGTTTTGAATTATAGAATCCAGTTCAAGTGAAAATGAAGTGGACGAGGCCTGAAATTTTATCCAGAACGAAGAACCGTTTAGCCCCGGTTCAAACTGCCTGTTAAGCCAGATGTTTGTTTCACTATTGCCAATTACATGCGACTGCTGGCAGTTAGCGTTACCGGAAATTACCTGAGCATTTAATGATGATGGAGAAATCATCATCAATAAAACAACAAATGGCACAAGCCAATAGAGGATTACTTTTTTCATGGGATACTTTTTTGGTTGGATGTTGTAATATAGCGAAAAATAGACTTGTTAAATCCAGATCCTACAACAAAATTCTTCAAAAATTACATTTCTAAGGCGTCTTTTAGGTCTCAGAAAAGGAGAGATCTGAAATAAAATAGCAAAATGTTTGAACTACAGTTAGTGTCATAGGTAATCCCGATGCTCCCCGACGCTATCGGTCGTGACAGTATCAGTCGTGACAGTATCGGTCGGGGCAGGATCGGTCGGGGCAGGCCAGTTGGTCGGTGAGTGGCACCTCCTGACCGGAATGAAATGTAGCGTCAGGATATTGTGATGTCTAAGTGTTCCCGTTCGCACTCCTTACAGTCGCACTCCAATCACACAGATATCATCGATACTGACGCTTCCTGCGGTCGGTCACCATTGTGATATTTAGTGCGATTGCAACACGCTAAACGCGTATTCCAATCACACAAATATCATCAACCTGTTCCAAATCGCCTTTCCAGTTTTGGAGGGTGGTTTCCAGAATGGATTTCTGTTCGCTAAGTGGGGATTGTGAAATCTGAATGAGTAATTGATTGAGCGCGGAGTATTTGAACTTTTTCCCTTTGGGTCCTCCGAATTGATCGGCGTAACCATCTGTGTAAAGATAGAGCATGTCGCCTTTTTGAAATTCCGGGAAGTGAGTGTTGAACGCATTTTCGTAGTCGCTCTGACCAATGGGCATTTTATCTGCAGGAAGTTCGATGAGTTCGCCGTTGCGGACAATCACCGGGTTATTGTGTGCAGCGGCGTAACTGATTTGTTGTTTGGAAAAGCGCAAAAGAATTCCATCCATTCCGTCTTTTTGTCCTTGCTGCGAAATGTTGCTGATCAAGCGTGATCGGGTATGATCGAGGATAGCACCGGGCTCTTTGATTACTTTTTCAGTTATTGCTTCATTAAGAAAGGAAATGTTGAGCAAGGACATAAATGCTCCCGGAACTCCATGACCTGTACTGTCGCAAACAGCGAGATAAAAATCAGCATCTTTTTTTGTTGCCCAGTAAAAATCTCCGCTTACAATATCTTTCGGCTGAAACAATACAAAGTGTTCGGGTAATTCATTTTTCATCACTTCTTCGTGTGCAAGCAATGCAAACTGAATACGACGCGCGTAGTTGATGGAATCAGTGATCTCTTTTTGTTTTTCTTCAATGATGTCCTTCTGCTCTCTGATAGAAGCATTTTGTGCAATGATTTGTTCGTTGCGTTGTGCAAGAAGGTCGTTGGCTTTTTTGCGCTGACGATTTGCGCGGATAATGATCACAGACAATCCAAGAAGCAAAATCGCCACTGAAATACTTGCATAAAGAAGAATGCTTCGTTTTCTTCCGGCTTCTTCCTCTGCAATTAATAATGCTTCGGTAACTTTTTTCTGCTCTTCCAGAAGCTGATTTTGTGCGATCTGCTCTTGTGTTTTGTATTGTGTTTCGAGCTCAGCAAGTGCTTTTCTGTTTTCTTCGCTTTCAAGACTGTCGCGAAAGGTAACGTATTTGCGTAGGTTTTTTAGCGATCTGTCGTACAGACCGGTTTTTTCATAGACCTCTGATAGCAAAAGGTAAATATCTTTCAATAGTGATCGCATATCCGATCGTTCTGCCTCTTCACGTGCAAGCTCGGCATGGTGAATTGCCGATACGGTATTCCCTAATTGATAGTACACTGAAGCAAGAGCTCTGTTTACGTTCGCAATTCCTTCAGAATCCTGTGAATCAATTTTTAGAGACAATGCTTCTTTCAGAAAAAGCAATGCTTCATTGAATTTTTTCTGTTTGGTTAAAAGAATTCCAATCGAAGAGAGCGCTGATCCAAGGCCGTTTATGTTTCCTGATTCCCGAAATACATCACGCGAAATCTGGTAATGGGCCATTGAGGAATCATCCTCGTTTTGTTCTTCAAAAGTATTTGCAATGATATAATGCGTATTTGCGATATAAAAAGCATCCTGCATTTTTTCAAAGAACCGCAATACTTTATAGGCTTCTTTTCGCGCTTCATCGTATCGGCCAATGTCGAACAAGGTTTGAGCAATACTCATCCTTACTCTCGACGATTTGTTTTCAAGATTCAGGCTGTCGAAAATCGATCGGGTTTTAATAAACAATCCTAATGCAAGATCTTTTTTTGCAGTGTAATAATAGGTCATGCCCAGATTGAACAAGGCATCTGCTTTTCCCTCGGTATCTTGTTTTAGTTCGTGCAGTCCATAGCTTCTTTTCAGATAGTATTGCGCAGAATCAAACTGACCGGTATTTGTATAGATAGCACCAATGCCATTGTAGCTGTCGGCAATTTCCGCGGTGTCTTTTCGTGCTATCGATAGTTTAACCGACATGTGGTAATAACTCAGCGCACTGTCGATTTGTCCCTGAAATTCGTAGAGGTAACCAATGTTGCCCAGGATTTTTTCCTGCATGATCTGGTCCTTATAGGTTCTTGAAAGTTCCAGCGCCTGATCGAATTTTTTTCTTGCTTCAACTGTTTCCCCCTGGAACATGTGTCCAATGGCAAGTACGTTTAAGAATTTGCATTCGAGAATTTTGTCTTTCAGTTTAACAGCCTCATCGTAGCCTTTTCGTGCAATGGAAAATCCTCGTTCAGTATCGAGCAACATCGTTTTTTTGGCGATATCGACGGTGATTTCGAGTTTCTCTTTTTGGGATGTAGCCGATTTTAATTTCTTTTCCAGTTCAGCAATATCGGCTGATTGAGCGAATGCGGTTGCTGTAAACAACAAGGCACAAAGAATCTGGAAAATGCGTTTTTTCATTAACGAATTATTACCCTGCCCAATTCGGCTGAAAGTATTTTTTTTACTTCAAATAAACTCTTTTGTTCTTCCAATAGCTGATCAATAATCGCATCCTGCAGATCTCCTTTCAATTGTTCCTGTATCTCCATGATCATCTGCATCACTTTTTTCAGTTTGAAAGAATACACCGCATTTCGCACCATCAGACTTAATTTTTCATCTTCCGTTTTGGTGTAAATAAGATGTTTTTCTTTCCATTTGGTAGAAAGAATATAAGGACTGATCACGAGATCAATTGCCGCCTGCGATGCTCCTTCGGGATCGTTAAGAAAATGCTGTTGGGTAAGTATCAATCCGGCATCCAGTGCAAGCGCATAGTCTTCGATGATTGCAGCGAAGTCTTCGTTTTCCAGTCGGATGCCATCGGTTGTGAGTTGATGTACTGTGAACTCAGCTACAGTGGTTCGAAGTATTTCCTGGTGAGTCTTGGGTGCGCCATCGGGACCAATTTCTTCGTCTTCGATGGTAATCTCAAAATCTATTTCACGTTCGCCGTAATTGAGCAGTATCCGTGCAATTTCTCTTTCCTGCGGTAAAAGTTCATTGAGGGTTTCATTTTCGCGCTGAACTTCTGCCTGTTGTTCAATAGGGTCTGCAACGGGTAAATCTGCACCGGCTTCCTTGCTCAGTTTGTTGCGTCGAAATTTGTTCAGTTCGTTAATGAGCGTTTGCTCCGGAATGTCGAATAGTTTGCTGCATTCTTTAACGTAAACCGATCGGGTAATTGCGTCGGGCACAAGCGCTACCGATTGCACCAGTTCACGGATCAACGTTGCTTTTTTTACCGGATCGTTTTGTGCATCACTAAGCAGTATCTTCGTCTTGAAGAGAATGAAATCCTGAGTGTTCTCCCGAATAAACGCATGAACTTCTTCGGTGCTGTGATTTCTTGCATACGAATCCGGATCTTCTCCATCGGGAAAGAGCAGAACTTTTACGTTCATCCCTTCTTCCAGAATCATATCAATTCCTCTGAAGGAAGCTTTTATTCCCGCAGGATCACCATCGTAAAGAATGGTGATGTTTTGAGTGTATCGCTTGATGAGTCGAATCTGACCGGTTGTAAGCGATGTTCCACTCGAAGCAACTACGTTTTCAATTCCTGCCTGATGCATGGAAATGACATCGGTATAGCCTTCAACGAGGTAACAATTATCGCTGGCAATGATGGCTCGCTTTGCAAATGAAATACCATAAAGAATATTACTCTTAAGGTAAATCTCCGTTTCAGGCGAATTGAGGTATTTGGGTTCTTTCTTGTCACTCTTAAGGGTTCGTGCACCAAATGCAATTACTTTCCCTGTAATGTTGTGAATGGGAAAAATTACACGCCCTCTGAAAAAGTCGAAACTCTTGCCGTCTTCTCTTGTTTTGATGAGTCCGCACTTGGCCAACAGTTCCAGTTTGTAACCTTTTTCTTCAGCGGTTTTCTGCAAGTCCTCATACGAATCCATGGCATAACCCAACTGAAACTTCTCAATGGTTGGAAGAGAAAATCCGCGTTCCTTGAAATAGGAGAGTCCGATACTTCTTCCTTCTTCGGTTTCCTGCAGGTTGTGGGTGAAGTGTTTTTGTGCAAACGTGCTTACCACATAAAGCGATTCCCGCTCAGTGTCCTGCTGCATTTCTTCATCGCTGCGCTGCTCTTCTTCAATGGTGATGTTATACTTGCGTGCAAGATAACGCAGGGCATCCGGATACGAAACGTGTTCGTGCTCCATGATGAAGTTTACCGAATTACCTCCTTTTCCGCAACCAAAACACTTAAAGATTCCCCTGGTGGGTGAAACGTTAAATGAAGGCGTTTTTTCATTGTGAAACGGACATAATCCGATCATATTGACACCACGTTTTTTCAACGCAACAAAATCACCCACCACATCCTCAATGCGTGCGGTTTCGGTGATTAGTTCAACGGTGTCGCGTGGAATCATTTTTTCGTGTAGTTGTCTTCGTTTACAAGTTCGCCCTGTTCATTGTAGAACATCCAGATTCCTGTTTTGATATCATTGCTGTAATAACCGATATACTGTACCTGTCCGTTCGGAAAATAACTTACTGTTTTCCCTTCTAAAATTCCATAGGAATAATTATTCTCACTCCATTTCACACCGTTCTCATACCAGGTTGTCCATACGCCGTGACGTTTTCCATCGACTACATCACCTTTCATTTTCAGCTTGCCGTTCGCATGGAAGGCTTCATTGGTTCCTTCTTTCATGTTTTCTGCCGGATTGAAAGGTTTCACCTCGATAGTATGACTAACTGAATCTGCAGGGCTTGTTTCTTTTCCTGAATTTTCGCCTGAACAAGAGATCAGAAGAAGAGCGGATGTGAGAAAAACGAAAATGGTTTTCATTCTTGATTGTTATTTAATTTCTGTTTTTGTCTGCGTTCAAAATACATTACGATCAAGCCAACAACAAGCACAGCTAATAAAAAATACCTGAGCACGCCCGGCTCGTTTTCTTTCTGATTCACAATACCGGTGCTATCCTGCGCCAATGCAAATAAGGGCAAAAGGAGCATTAGCAGTATTCTTAACAATGAAATCATAAGGCAAGTTAGCAGAAAAACAGCCAGAGCGGTGAAATGTTGAATTCTATTTTGATCAATTCTTAACGAATGCAAAAGCCCCGATGATTGGTCGGGGCTTTCGTGTAATCGATTTAGTTTACAGCGTTCCTCTCAGAGCCTGTTCGCGTTCGATGGATTCGAAGAGTGCTTTAAAATTACCCGCTCCAAATCCTTTTGCGCCCATGCGTTGAATGATCTCGAAGAAGAGGGTCGGACGATCTTCCACCGGCTTGGTAAAGATCTGCAGGAGATATCCTTCTTCATCTGCATCCACAAGAATGGATAATTTTTGTAATTCCTTGATGTCTTCTTTCATCATTTCTTTATGCACACCCAATCGCGCAGGGATTTCATCGTAATACGATTGC
>JBKBUQ010000011.1:0-21828 GCA_046289975.1 Flavobacteriales bacterium
AGGATCTTTTCTCCCCACCCTCATCGCTGCGACGCGAATAGGAACGCTTTTCTCCGCCTTCGTCCTCACGTTTTCCGTATGAACGTTTTCTGTCGGAACCGAAGCTGTCTTCTTTTTTACCGTATGATTTTTTGCGATCAGAACTGAATCCGCCCTCCCGTTTACCGTAGGATCTTTTCTCCCCACCCTCATCGCTGCGACGCGAATAGGAACGCTTTTCTCCGCCCTCGTCCTCACGTTTTCCGAATGAACGTTTTCTGTCGGAACCAAAACTGCCTTCTTTTTTACCGTATGATTTTTTGCGATCGGAACTGAATCCGCCTTCTTTCTTGCCGAATGAGCGTTTTTCCCCTTTGTTGTCGTCGCGCTGACTGCGGCCGCCTGATTTACTTTTACTTTCGGATCTGCGTGGACCCTTACCGGTTGTGGGCCTGCGCGAAGATTGTCTTTTCATGGAACTGAATTAATAAGGCGCAAAAGTACGGCTATTTTACCCAAGTTGTTTGCGGGATACTAGGCGATTGGATAGAAAGCGTCTTCCAAATGAACAATTTCAAAGCCTTCGGGCATAAAAAGTAGTCCGATTATATCAAAACGCGCTTCCAGTTCACTTGCTTTTTGCTCGTAGTAAAGGTTTGCAGCTCTGAAGATCCTGTTTTGCTGGGTAGGTTTCACAAATTCCACGGGTTCACCAAAAACAGCTGAAGTACGGGATTTTACTTCCACAAAGACCAGTCTATCAGCATCTCTTGCGATGATATCCACTTCAAGATGACCCGATTTCCAGTTGACTTCCAGGATTTCATAGCCCTTTGAAAGAAGGTGAACCAGAGCCAGTTCCTCACCTTTGTTACCCAATTTTTTCTTGTCATTCATGGTTTGGAACAGCTTTTGCAATCTGGTTAAAGACTATTTTTGTATCTTTAAAATTAAATCACAGATTATGAAGTTTTTCAGTTTTCAAAAGTTAATGTTGCCTGCAATTTTACTGTTCGGTCTCACCTTGACTGGCGCTGGTTCTGTAAAGGCCAACTTTGAGGGCGTAATTGAGTTCACCAAAAAGACGGGAAATACCGAGGTTAAATACAAGTATTTCGTTAAGGGCGATAAGATGCGCATCGAAGATTTTGGTACTGACGGAACGCTTCAGGGTATCATGTTGGTTGATGCTGCTGCAAATAAAGTGATCGGGATTTCTCCGGAGCGTAAGTTGTGGATGGATATGCCCAATAATCGTCAGCGCAAGGATGTAAAACTCGATATTCAGAAAACCAACAACTCCAAAGAAATTGCTGGTTACAAGTGTACCGAGTGGAAAGTAAGTTGTAAGGACGAAGACCGTGTAATTACGTATTGGCTAGCCAACGATCAGTTCACTTTTTTCATGCCTATGCTTAAAACCCTTAATCGTGCTGACAAACTTTCCCTATACTTTTTGAAACTTAATGGTGCGGATGGAATGTTCCCTATGTTAGGCGAGGAAAAAAAGGCTGATGGTACCTTGATCACCACGCTAAAGGTGGCTTCAGTTAAGAAACAATCGCTTGATAATTCGATCTTTGATATTCCGCAGGGGTATTCGAAATACGACAAATAATTTGGAATTTCACCAACGGAAAGCGGGGGATTATTCTTCCGCTTTTTTTATTGCTCCCAGGTTGATTGCACCATCACTTTGTCAGGGTTTACTATTAAACGGGTTGTCCCTCCCATTATCAGTGTGCGGTTGTCGTTAACATGGCCTGCAGGGAAGCCAAAACAAACCGGATAATTGAATTCTTCTGTATGTTCACGAATAATTTGCTCTGCAGTTTTTCCAAACGGCGTAGGATTATCTTTCATTCCTGTAAAACTGCCAATGATGAGTCCGGCAATCTTTTGAAGTATTCCGCTTCGCTTTAAATTAAGCATCATGCGGTCGATATGGTAGAGGTATTCATCGAGGTCTTCAAGAAAGAGAATTTTCCCTTCGGGATTTGGAAGGGAAGAGCTCCCGTTCATAGCGTAAATCAATGAAAGATTGCCCCCGAACAGGACACCCTTAGCATCGCCTGTTTTATTGAGCGAATGAGCTGCTATTTCGTAGTGAAGGTTTTTTCTTAGTAATGCATCCTTCAGACTTTCCAGTGATTCAGACGAATTGCTTGCCATATTAACCGGCATTGTACAATGCAAGGAAGGTACGTTGTGCTTGCTTATTAAATGGTTGTGAAAAACAGTGATGTCGCTATACCCTGCAATTATTTTGTTGTTTGCTGCGGTAAAATCAATTGCATCAACAATTCTTAAACTTCCGTAACCACCCCTGGCACAAAGAAGAATCGTTACGGTAGGATCGTTCAGTGCGTTTTGAAAATCGAGTATTCGTTCATTGTCCGACCCTGCAAACTGATTGTGTTGGGAATAGAGATGCGCACCTTCAGTAAGCTGAAATCCCCATTTTTGAAGATATTGTTTTCCGATATCTATATCGGCAGCTTCCATTTTTCGTGCTGGTGCAATGAGTGCAATTTTCCCCGGGGATTTTGTCATAGCTCAAATATCTCAAAAAAAGGCTCTGACCTGTACTCCGCCTGTGTGAATGATTTTCGAGATCTCCGATTTTCTCCCGTTGTAACTCAGGCTGAGCTGCATGTTTTTCGAAAGGTTTTGTTGCCAACTGCTGCTCCAGGTATAATTCATTCCGGGCTGTAATGCCTCCAGCATGTCGAATGCAATGGGCGTTCCGTTTGCACCAACATAACGTATGCGAATATGATTCATGTTGATCAACAAACTTCCTTTGTTCACAACATTATAACGAAGCTCAGTTCCTATGTCATGAAGTTCTGCCGATTCATTTCCAAATTCGGGTTTGTTTTGTTTGTTGCTGTATTTGTAGGATGCAGTAATCCGCAAACGGGTATTGGGTTGGAAATTGAGTCGGGGATTAATTTTGTCATACCCAATGATGAAATTCCTTGAGCTCAGAAAATCGGAAGTGTTTCCCTTTTCTCCTTTCTCCCCTTCAATAATGATGCTGTATTCCGGGGTGATGTTCCATCGTAGCTTAACCAGGTGAGATCGCTGAATTCGGGAGTCGAATCCGTTTGTAAGCAGCGATTTCGATCGGAGATCCTGATACGTATGGTCGAGCCCGAAAACAGCTCCTGTTCTGTTTATAAAAATGGTGTTTCGAAAGGATGAATTCAGCGTCAATAAACTGGTGTCTGCAATTTCGCGCAGAAATGGATTAAACCTATCCGTTTCATTTTCCGAATTCGTTTTGCGATCTACACGATAGGCCGTTTGGTTGGAGAAGTAGGTCAATGCTTTCTTCCACCCCTTTTTCGAGCGCCACGCTGCTGCCGGATTTAATAGCAAACTCTGACTAAACTGATTGGTATATGTTTTTACATATTCATTGGTTGGCGTAAAAGACCTGATAAATCGTGCCTGATCAGGGAATGCTGCAATTTCAAATTCACTAAGATCTTTTATTCCGTTTCCATTGTAGTCTACCCATGCATATATCCCTTGTCCTGCCGGAACTTCAAGATAAATAAATTCTTTTCTCAACTCCTGTCCGGTTCCAACTTCAAAAAAGGTATTGGCAGTAACGGCTCCTTTCCAGGCACGCATATCGTATTCAATCCTGTTTACAAGGGTGCGCTCCGGTGCTTGAGTAGTAAGCAGAGGATTTACAATCTGCAATTCACGATACCCTGCATGAACTCTTAATCGATGTGATGCGTTAGATGCAAGGGTAAATCCTGCGGTGTATTGACGTGCATGTGCGGCTTTTCCCAGTTTGGTAGTGTCGTATAATTTATCAATGCGTTCGCGATAAGCGAAGTGAATACGATTTCGTGCAGTGTCTGCTGTTTCAAAAAACGCTTCCCATTCATGAAATTGATAACTCCCTAATCGCAGATTATCGGAGGCAGTGTAAAACCGGTTCAGTTCATGCTCGTCGCGATAGCCAATACTGAATTTCCCAATGTTGTGGGCAATCTGACTTTTATGCCGTAGGAATTTGCTGCTGCCACTCCCTTTGGCATCCAGATAGCTTCCGTTGAAATACCCGGACCATTTTTTTCTTCGAAGGTCACCGTTTAACCGATGCAGAATACCACTGTATTCTTTTCCGGAAAGAAAGGATTGGAATCCATAACCCAATCGTTCCTGTTTATTGCGAATTCCAATTTCAATATCCGCTAGTAATTGAGATGATTGCAAGGTACGGGTGAGGACATTCCAATTACGCTCAAACTCAACGGAGCGGTACCGTTCAATGGAACGGAATCGTGCGTCAACCATTTCAACATCTGCTTTTGTATAGAGGGAAAGATCTTTTTTTCGGGGAAATACGGAATGATCATTCTCGTAGGCAAGTTTGATACCAAAGCCCTGGTCGTCGGATTTATGTAAGGAAGAGAATGTGTTTTGATCGGTTTTCGATAAGGCAAGTTCGGTTCTGAAACGACCTTTTTTTCCAAAACGATGGTCGATACCTGTACTGATCATTTGTCTTTTTTTAGGGGCAATAAGAATTTCAACGGGCGCAAAATTTCCTCTTCTCACTATTTGTGATGCCACCGTATCAGGTGCAACCCAACGGAAGGTTCGTCCTATTGCCGTAAAATTAGATTGCACATAATCACCTCTTCCTTCTCCAACAAATGAAAACCGTACAGCATAAACTGCGCTGTCGGGGTGAGAAGAAAAAACAAAAACCGGATCATAACCCAATGAATCAGTTTTTCGGTACAACACACGATTGGGATCATAGCCAACACTATCCTGCGAGGGGAAGACGGCAAGATAAACACTGTCGCCAACAGAAGCCAGAAGCGATTTTGCACTATCACTTAGGTTTTGTTGAAGGGGTTGGTTTTTGCTGTCTTGTTCCGAATACACATTTAAATAGACTCCTGTATTCCGTACTTTCCAGGTATTGGTTGATTCAAAAATCGAACGCGCATAGTTTTTGTCGGAGTACTGAAATTCTACAACAATTCTTCGGTCTTTGGTAATAAGCCGGTTGGGTGTAAATGTGATTTCTGCTGTATTGTAATCGATGATATAATCGTTTTCCTGTCCCCTTTTCAATAATTGCCCGTCAATATATACCTGTTCCGTTCCTGCAAGCACAATAATGAATGTTTCATTTTCTGCACCTCGTAAACGGTACGGACCTTGATTTCCTTCTCTGCCCGGAATAAGATTTCTCGCAAATTTTCCTTTGGATAATGCCGCACTTGTTCTTGTTTCAAAGGATTGCCCTTTTTCTGTATTGCTTTGAAGCGTGCTGAACGTCGCTCCCTGTGCACGTTTGTTATAAACCATAAAGTGGCCAAGCGGTTTTTTCATCCAGAAATCACCGGCCGTTAGCGAAGAGTTTTCATCGTATACTTTTATAAATACCTGGTCAAAATCCTGCAGTTGTTGGGTGTTTCCATCCGGCTGAATTGGAATATTGTCGTCGGTTACGGAGGCTATAAGACTCAATCGGTCTGATATTTTTCCATTGAGCTGCAGGTTCAGGGATGAGTTGACAGATAAATCCTGGTTATTCCCAAAGTTTACTCCTCTTGAAATACTTCCTGATTTGTTCAGTCCATCACCTCCAAAGAGATCGTCTGTTGCCTTTCCGGGTTGAAAGCGGAAGGAGTTTTTTTCTTGTTGAATATCGGGCTCCCGGTTTCCTGATTTTTTATGGGCAAATTCTTCGTGCAAATTCTGCGGAAAAACGCGGTACAAAATCCGAACGGTATCGCCTATTCGAATTTTCAGGTGCATCGTTCCTTTTAGCGGATCAATTTTGAAAAGAGAGGCATCGAGAAAGTTGCCTTGATAAAAAACCTGGATGCTTCCCGGTACCATACTCAAGGTGTCAATCGTCAACGTGTCCCCGGAATTGATCACCAGTCGGTTACGAAAATTACTTTGCGCTTGTACCGAATGGCCAAGAAGCAAAAACAGAATGATATGTACAAGAGACCGGATCGTTTTCGTTTTACTGCACAAAATAACGGGAAAAGGACCATCAGCGCATGTAATCAGACTTCCCTGATTAACTTTATGCCTCCGAAAAACCATTGTCGGCCATTATTTGCAATGAAAACCCGTATTATTACCTACAACATCAACGGTTTGCGCTCTGCCATCTCTAAGGGGTGGATCGAGTGGCTAAAGTCGGTTAACCCTGATATTGTTTGCCTTCAGGAGATCAAGGCGACGCCCGAACAAATTGATATTCGTCCTTTTGAAGAATTAGGTTATTTTACCCATTGGCATCCGGCTGAAAAAAAGGGATATAGCGGAGTTGCGATTTTCAGTAAAAAGGAACCGGATAACGTTGAAATTGGTTGTGGAATGCCAAAGTACGATAGGGAAGGGCGTATCCTTCGCTGCGATTTTGGTGATCTTTCTGTAATGAGCGCCTATTTTCCAAGCGGGAGCTCAGGGGAAGAGCGACAGGAATTTAAGATGGAGTTTCTGAGTGATTTCCTCCCATATGTAACCGAGTTGCGAAAGAGCAGGCCTAACCTCATCATTTCAGGCGATTACAATATTTGCCATAAGGCTATTGATATCCATAACCCGGTGTCCAACAAGAACAGCAGTGGCTTTCTTCCTGAAGAACGTGAGTGGGTGGATCGATTTGTGGAGAGTGGGTTCATCGACACCTTCAGGCATTTTAATCAGGAGTCGCACCAGTACTCCTGGTGGAGTTTCAGAGCGAATGCACGAGCAAAGAATCTGGGTTGGCGCATTGATTATCATATGGCTACAACATCATTGGAAAAGCGCTTGAAGAGGTCAGTAATATTGCCTGAGGCGAAACATTCCGACCACTGCCCGGTAATTTTGGAAATTGAAGATTAACCGTTTATCCAGCTAATTTGCCTTCCTGCATAAGCCCTTTCCTGCAATGATTATTTGTATATATTTGCCAATGTCCCTAACACCAAGTAAGCAATGATAAAGAAACTTTTTCCGGTCGTTGGCCTTTCTGTGATTTTGGCGTCCTGCGGTGGCGGAAAGAAAGGTGATGAACTCAAAATGGTTGAAGCCAAAGGAGGAGTCGTTTATGGCGGCATCTTCAAGATCAATGAGGTTGAAGATTTTAAAAATCTCTTTCCGCTTAGCATTAACGACATCTCTTCACATCACATCGCCAGCCAAATGTATCAGGGCTTGCTGAAATTC
Source organism: Flavobacteriales bacterium (assembly GCA_046289975.1). Classification (GTDB taxonomy): domain Bacteria; phylum Bacteroidota; class Bacteroidia; order Flavobacteriales_D; family UBA2798; genus UBA2798. Next base: position 7,195 of record JBKBUQ010000011.1, read on the forward strand.
GATCAGCAAAGTCTGGAAGTTGTTCCATGTATTGCACAGTCATTTGACGTAAACGAAGACGCAACACTTTTCACTTTCACTATTCGCAAAGGAGTAAAGTTTCACGAGGATGAATGTTTTGGTGGTGCTGCACGTGAAGTCACTGCCAATGATTTCAAATACTGTTTTGATCGTCTCTGTACTGCATCAGGTGATAATAAAGTTTACTGGTTGTTTAAGGACAAGGTAAAAGGTGCAAATGAACATTACGACGCAACTTCCGGTGGAAAAGCATCTCCTGCTGGTGGCGTTTCAGGCATTAAAGTTATTGATGATTATACACTCAGCATCGAATTGAATTTTTCATTCTCTGCGTTTCCTAAAATTATTGCACATTCCGGTTGTTGGGTTTATCCACGTGAGGCTTACGAAAAATACAAAGACGATATGCGCACAAAGGTCGTCGGCACAGGTCCTTTTGTGATCAAGTCTTTGCGTGATGGTCAAATGATTTTGCTCGAAAAGAATGAGAATTACTGGGAGCAGGATGAACATGGAAATCAGTTGCCGTATTTGCAGGGTGTTAAGTTCACTTTCCATAAGGAGAAGAAAACAGAGCTGATGGAGTTCCGTAAAAAGAACCTCGATATGGTTTGGAAGCTGCCGGTAGAGGAAATCTCTTCTGTACTCGGTTCAATGGAAGAAGCTCGTCAGGGGGGTAACGTTGAATTCGAATTGCAACAGGTAGAAGCGCTGTCCATTCAGTTTTATGCTTTCCTCAGCACCTCTAAAGTTTTTGAAGATAAGCGGGTTCGTCAGGCATTCAATCATGCAATCGATCGCGAAAAGCTCGTAACTTATACACTTCAGGGCGAGGGTACTCCTGCTTCTTTTGGAATCGTTCCTCCATCCTTGCCTAATTATCCATCAGGAAACATCAAAGGATTTAGTTTTGATCCTGACAAAGCCCGCAGATTAATGTCTGAAGCCGGTTTCCCCAATGGAAGAGGGTTTCCTGAAATTACACTTCAGCTGAACTCCGGTGGTACAACGAATGAATTGCTGGCTGAAGCTATCCAAAGTATGCTTAAGGAAAATCTTGGGGTTACAGTCAAGCTGGATGTTATGCCGTTAAATCAGCTCATCGAGGAGTTTGAATCCGGTAAGGCTGATTTTTGGCGTTCTGCCTGGGTAGCGGATTATCCTGATCCTGAGAATTATCTCAACTTGTTTTACGGTAAGAATGTTCCTGAAACCCCTTCCGATAAATCGTATATCAATTTCACACGTTACAGAAGTGGTGCTTTCGACGAAATGTTCAGTAAAGCATTGCGCACAACAGATGAAAAAGAGCGGATGGAGTTGTTCGCAAAGTGTGATCAATTGATTGTTGATGATGCTGTCGTTATGCCACTTTATTACGACAATTACATCCGTCTGGTACAAACGAATGTGCGTAATTTCCCAATTAATGCAATGGAATACCGCGATCTTTCGCGTGTTTACTTTGCTATTGAAGAAAAAGGCAAAAAGAAGAAAAAGAAAAAATAATTCTGCACCACAAATTTGGAAATGGAATGTTTCTAACGTTCCCTTTTTATTCTCCGGCTAAATATTCCATCAGCCTTATTTTTGCAATTGGAAGCAAGGTTTCATTTACCGGCAGCGATTTTTCTGAACGCAAAAAATATACAGCAGGCACAATATCAGATTGTTTGAGAATATCACTTTTAATTGCATTTAAAGTAGTGCTTATTGTCCAGCATTGACGCATAACGAATTGAGTATTCAGCACTGGTTCTGATGCAGATTCTTTTTCAATGATAGTTCCAATTCGATAACTGAATATTTGCAATTCCCGATCTCCATCCGGAATAAACAGGAATCCTTCTTTTTTATACATGGGCTCGATTCCTACGGGAAATAGTTCGGTATTCGATTTTATTTCGAGTAAGCGTTCTTCCGTTGATTTATATGCGCTTCCCACACGCGGAATTGACCAATCAATAATGGATCGTATTATGGAAAATTGGGAGTCCGGTTCGTGCTTTGTTTTGTAAATAATTTTGGGAGGATTTCCTGTATAGAGATGCTCAATTTCCTTCGGGAACTGTTCTTGTAGGGTATCGGTTTCGGTCTTGAATTGTTCGAGCGAACGCAGGTGAAACTGAAGATCCTCGAAGGCAGGGTAGATTTTGCTTTCGTTCACTTCAAGGCATGCAGATTGAAGCCATCCCAAAAGGGTATAGGATTTCAATTCGAAATCGATGGAAGGTTGAAGGAACCAGTCCCGGGATAAGCGTTTCATGTCCTTATTTTTCCTATAAAAACGAGCTGTTCAAAAAAAGAGTTTCCTTTTAGGTGCTTTTTTTAAAAAGCGGCATAATTTTGATTGGGAACGTTCCCAAAAATTAGAACCTATGAAAACCAACCGGATTTTAATCCTTCTCCTGCCTTTGCTGGCACTTTATTTTACATCATGTGTGCCACAGAGAAAGTATGAAGAACTCGAAGCCAAGTACAAATCATGCGACCAGGAACTCACAAAACTAAGGGATAGCTCTCGTCAAGCGATTGATGCCTATAAAGAACTTTCTTCGCAACATGAGCGGCTGAAAAAGGCAACTGACGCTTTAGGCCGCGATACCTCCATTTTGGGAGCATCTTACCGACAAATGAAGGAGCAATACGACAAGATCAACAAGTTAAATGATGAGATCATGCGCAAGATCGAGTTTCTGCAAAAAGGAAGCGAAGCTGAGGCCTCCAAATTATCTGTTCAACTTGAAGCTACACGATTGGAATTGCAGCGTAAGGAGGATGCCTTGAAATTGTTTGAGCGCGAACTGAATGTGAAAAAATCCGAATTGGAAGCCAAGGAAAAACGCATCAAAGAACTGGAGGATATTCTCGCAAAACAAGAAGCAGCATCTAAAGCATTACGCGATAAAGTGGCCAATGCGCTTAAAGCTTTTGAAGGAAAAGGCTTGACAGTGGTTCAGAAGAATGGTCGCGTTTATGTAAGCATGGAAGCGAAACTCCTGTTTGCATCGGGTAGCTACAAAGTTGATCAGGAAGGAAAAGATGCCATTGTGAAACTTTCAAAAGTGCTTGAGGACGCTAAAGACATTGAAATTCTGGTTGAGGGTCACACCGACACCGATAAATTGAATTCGCCCAACGTACCACGAGATAACTGGGAGCTTTCAGTATTGCGCGCCACCTCAGTTGTAAAAATGATGTTGGAGAGCAGCCGAATGGATCCTAAAAGAATCTCTGCTGCCGGAAGAAGCGAGTTTCTTCCCGTTGACGCAGCAGATAAGGCTAAGAACAGAAGAATTGAAATTGTTCTGATTCCAAATCTTGATGAACTATACAAGGCTTTGGATAATTAATTCTATCCGGAAAAAAAGAAAAGCCCCTGAATTTTCAGGGGCTTTTCTTTTTGAATGTAACAGGTAATTATTTCACCAGTGTCATTTCATCAATGAGATGTTTGGCTCCGGCATACTTATCAATAATGAAAAGAACATAGCGGATATCAACCGAAATGGTGCGTTGCAGTTTATGTTCAAACGCAATATCACCGCTCATTGCTTCCCAGTTTCCATCAAAGGCACAACCGATCAACTCCCCGTTTCCATTAATCACCGGACTTCCGGAGTTTCCTCCTGTGATATCGTTGTTGGTAATGAATGCAACATTGAGAATTCCATTCTGTCCGTACTGGCCATAATCTTTGTTCTTCCAAAGTTCTTTCAAACGTGCAGGCACAACGAATTCATCATTGCTTGGATCTTCCTTCTCCATGATGCCATCCAGGGTCGTGTAGTGGAGATAATGAACGCCATCCTGAGGGAAATATTCAAGCACCTGGCCATAGGTAAGGCGCATGGTAAAGTTGGCGTTGGGGTAGAATTTTTTATCCGTACGCAGGAGGCGAATTCCTTCTACATACAAAGTGGTCGCTTCTGCAAGTTTACTGCTGGCTGCACTCGAACGCTCCGAGAATGTGCGGTACACATCAATGAAAGACAACATAAGAGCAAACCCGGGATCTGCTTTCATCTTCTTCATGTCGGGCGCTTTCAGGAAAGCATCAAGACGTGCAGCATCAGTAAAGATTGATTTTGCATAGTAGGGGACTGTCCACTTCATGAAATCACCTTTTGTCTTCTTATGGATATCTGTTAGTTCTTTTGGATGAAACTCAGCAGGAACGTCTGAATGATAAAGACGCAACATAGCGGCCATTAATTTGGCATCTGTTGGTGCATGATGGTCCTTAAAGTAATCCTTTATTGCAGGACGAACACTTTCAACAACGCCATTCAGTTGATCCTTGGTGATGTCGGTATTGTTCAACGCACCATACAATGGATACAACTTCAGGAACAAGGTGTTGATCTCGATACCAAAGATGCATTCGTTGAAATAGACATCGGGAACAATTACTTTATCCAATTCTGAATAGGCCGCTTCCATATCGCTAAGCACTTGGCCGTAGCGGATTTTACGTTTGGCATCCGCATTTACCCATTCCTGAAAGGCAACTTCTTCCGCTTTTTTCTGCTCATAAACACGAAGTCTTTTGAGTCCGCGGCTTTGTCCGATAAAGTACTTCCAGTAATTGGCAATTGCAGCGTAGTGGGAAGCATACTGAATGCGTACTTTGTCGCTCTGATCCATGTCTGCTTTCATGATCTCCAAGCGGGTTCCGCGGATTCGAACACGGGCGGGTTGTTCTGTTTCAATGGCTTGTTTTACGCCGTACGATGTGAGGAAGCGATCGGTGCTACCGGGATAACCCATGATCATTGCAAAATCGCTTTGGTTCACTCCTTTCAAGGAAACAGGCAGGTGGTGACGAGGTTTGAGCGGAATGTTTTTATCCGAATATTCAGCCGGTTTGCCATCAGCGCCGGAATAAACGCGCAATAGAGAGAAATCTCCTGTATGACGTGGCCACATCCAGTTATCTGTATCGCCTCCAAATTTCCCGATGGAACTTGGAGGAGCTCCAACCAAACGCACATCCCGGTAGGTTTCGTAGATGAAAAGATAATATTCGTTTCCGTCGAAGAATGATTTTACTTCTGCAGTGTAATGAGTTCCCTTTGTAGCTTCTTTACGGAGCTCTTCCATTTTACGGCGCATTGCTTCATTGCGGGCTGTAACACCCATATTGGCACCTGCTGCAAGAACCTTTTCTGTTACATCTTCCATGCGAACCAGAAAATTCACAAATAAACCGGGCACATTCAATTCCTGCTTACGATCCATGGCCCAAAAGCCGTTGGTCAGGTAATCGTTCTCTACGGTGGAAAAGGTTTGAATTGCATCAAACGCACAATGGTGATTAGTAAGCAATAAGCCTTCTTTGGAAATAACTTCTGCAGTGCAAAAACCACCCAGAGAGACAACAGCGTCTTTTAGACCGGGTTTGTTGATGTCATAGATCTCTTCTGCAGTTAGGCGGAGGCCTTTTTTCTGCATGTCTTCCATGTTCATTTTTTTCAGGTGCATCAGCAGCCACATCCCTTCGTCGGCTCTCAAGGTGAGGCTGGCGAGTAACAGGGACCATACGATCAGTGTTCTTTTCATTTCTTAAAAATTGGAAAGCGAAGATAAAAAGTATCGGTTCTGTTGCTTGGCTTTTTCGATGAGTGGTAAAAATGGACCACCAAGCGCAGATTTAGGGCATAAAAAAGGCGGGCCTAAGCCCGCCTTATACCAAGTTACTTGGGGTTTTGCTTTACGCCTTCTTCGTTTACCGTTACCCCAACCTTTCCTCCGGGAAGGGTTTTAGGGTCAGCAGATCTTTTTTCAGACTCTTGTTTCTTCTTTTCTTCTTCCTGCTTTTTCTTTGCATCAGCAGCCGCTTTTTCAGCAGCCGCTTTCTTGGCAGCATCTTCCTGAGCCTTACGCTGCGCGTCCTCCTGTGCTTTACGTTGAGCATCTTCCTGGGCCTTGCGCTGAGCATCTTGTTGTGCCTTGCGTTGAGCATCTTCCTGTGCTTTACGCTGAGCATCTTCCTGTGCTTTGCGTTGAGCATCTTGTTGTGCTTTTTTCTGAGCGTCCTCCTGTGCCTTACGTTGTGCGTCTTCTTCTATGCGCTTGCGGTCGAGCATTTGATCGCAATCTTTGATTTTTTGAGTTGCATAAGGATCACCCGGTTTAAGAGTGAGTGCGCGTGTATAATGCGTTTTTGCATCTGCATACCGCTTTTCACCGAACGAACGGTCGCCGGCACTGATGGCTTCTGTGTACTCTCTGTTATTTACTGGAGTGTTGTTCTGTACATCTTTCCCGGAATTAACCGGATCAGTTTTCCCGTCTGTGGAATTGTTGGGCGATACACCGTTGGTGCTTCCTCCTTCAACAGGATTTGTTTTTCCTCCTGTATTGTTGGGATTTACATTGTTGTTGGGGTTAATATTCCCATCGCCTTTGTTTTGAGTTCCGGTGTTTCCTCCGGTGTTCTCCGGCGATTTGTTATTGCCTCTTCCACTGTTGTTGCCTTCTGTGGATCCTCCTCCTGTATTACCCCTGTTATCGTTCGAGCAATTCCCGTTTTCATCAAAGGTAACAAGCATAACAGCGTCTTGATAGTCGATGCCGACATTCCCGACAAAACGCAACTCAAAGAGGTAAATTACATCGTTCGGACCAATCGTAATAACACCATTTGTCATAACTCCCGCCAGAAACGCTTCTGCTGACGCTTGATTTTGGAAGGGCTGAATGTTTGGAGCGGGATCACCGTTTCTCAATACATAAACATACTGACTTCCGGTGTTGGTTTTTATTGTATTGGTCCAGCTTCCGTTTGCAGTTGTACAAAACGCTTTCAACACTACATTAGATCCTGTGGGCACAAGAACGGATTCTTGTTCCCCTCCGTTTACATAATTGTTGTTGTTGAAGTTTGACCAGGTAACACCATTGTCCACACTATAGTAGATTTTTACAAAAGCATCCTGAGAGTTGCTATATACAACCGATTCCCCCAGGCATTTGATGTTTGCGCATACCGTCTGGCTAACTGTAACAGAGCCGTTGGGATTAATGTCGAAATCTACAGTTGAATCATCATTACCGGAATTGTTACCTCCACCCTGGTTGTTGTTACCTCCACCTTGGTTGGTGCTTTCACATGGGCTGGCAGGACGATTATTCCCATTTCCAAAAACAGGAACAGCATTCGATTCAATACAGATGGTCCAGTGACCCATCGATCCTGGCTGGTTGCTACCAACTGTTACGGTTAGGTTTCCGCTAAAGTGGTAGTACGAACCATTTTGTACAGGGTAAGCTGCTCCATTAACAATTGCATCACCACCACCTGCAATGGGTTTGAAGTAGGCGCTGCTGGCAGGGCCGGTATAGGTAAAGTTTGGATTTGCTGCAAGGTTATCTCTTGTATAGGTTCCACTTGGAGTAATCAAACAGAATTCCCATGCTGAATTTCCGGGATTGAAACGTGGTCCGCAAGGAGCAGGAGCAGGCGCTGTGTAATTTACCATTGCAGTACTGCTTGCAGTCCCGCAAGAACCTGATGCTGTAACTAAAATGGTATTGGTTCCGCTTGCTAATGTTGTGTTCGCTGTGAAATTACCATTGCTATAGGTTGCATTTACAGGCGTTCCGTTTACACTCACAGAAATCGTTGTTCCGGCGTGATGCTGAACAGTTCCACTTATGGTTGCAGATGCGCTGGTAACCGCTGCAGCAGGTTGCGTAATAGTTACCACTGGTGCATTACATGGAGTGTAATTTACCGTATAGGTTTGGGATGCATTGCCGCAATCACCTGTTACGGAAACTAAAATTGTATTTGAGCCCTGCGTTAATGTAAGCGGAACGTTAATGTTGTTGCTTGTTGTGGATTGATATACTTCCGTTCCGTTATGTTTTACCGTAATCACATTGTTCAGGCCACCTGTAACAGCACCAGAAACAGTGAACGAAGCCGTGGTTGAACTTGTACTCGCTACAGAAGGGTTAGTTATTCCGATCAATGGGGTAACACATGGAGTATGGTTAATGGTAAGTGTTTTCGTGTCTGTACCACATGTTCCGGCGGCAGTAATTACGATATTATTTGAACCAGGCACAAGTGTTAGTCCCGCACTATAATTACCATTGGCAAAAGTGGAATTTACTGTTCCTCCATTGAGTTGAACGGTTAATGTAGTTCCCTGATAATTATTAACCGAACCACTTAATGAAAATGCAGCTGCGGTTTGAGTAGAGTTGTTTGCAGACGATTGAGTAACATTTACTACAGGTGCGTTACATGGAGTATAAGTAACAGCAAAAGCTGATTGTGCTGAACCGCAATCGCCATTCACGAGGATCTCAATGTTGTTGGATCCCTGATTTAGCGTAACGTTCGTGTTTACACTGTTAGCTGTACTAGTGGTGAACACTTCAGTTCCGTTTACTTTAACCTTAATTACATTATTAAGTCCGGCAGCAACCGAGCCGATTACAGTAAAGCTTGGATTACTTACTGTAATTCCTGATGAGGAAGGACTGGTCATTGTAATTACAGGCGCAACACAAGGAGTATGTGTAAGGCTGATTGTTTTGGTATCTGTTCCGCAGGGACCATTTACCGTAACCAGAATAGTATTCGAGCCGGCAGCAAGTGTAAGCGACGCATTGAAGTTACCATTGCTATAGGTAGCGTTTACGGCTGCTCCGTTCAGTTGTACACTGATTGTTGTTCCGGAATGGTTACTTACAGAACCTGATAATGCAAAGGACGCATTACTTTGATCGGTACCATTTGCATTAGCTTGGTTAAGAGTAATCACCGGAGCGTTACAAGGTGTGTAGGTTACATTCACAGTTTGTGTTGCGTTTCCGCATGGACCGGTAGCAGTAACTACGATTGTATTTGCGCCTGAATTCAGGTTGAGTCCGGCAGAAAAAGAACCAGCTGAATAGGTTGAGGTAACGGCAGTACCATTTAAAGTAATCGCAACTGTAGTACCTGTATTATTTGCTACCGTACCTGTAATAGTATATGCTGCGTTTGAAACGTTGTTACCTCCTGAATTTGGATTGATTGTAATAAGCGGAGCATTACATGGCGTGTAGGTGATCTGTATAGTTTTTGTGTCAGTTCCGCAAGGACCGTTTACGTTTATTACAATGGTATTTAACCCTTGGGCAAGAGTAAGGTTGCCACTAAAGCTGCCATTGGAATAAGTAGCATTTGCGTTGCTTCCATTAAGAGTAACAGAAAGACTGGTGCCTGATGCATTGGCTACTGTACCGCTGAATGCGAAAGCTGAAGAACTCACCGTGCTACCGTTAACGCCCGACTGGTTCAGTTGTATTTCCGGATCGAAGCATGGAGTGTAGATGATGGTAATGGTTTCACTATCGTTCCCGCAAGGACCGGTAACATTGATGACGATTGTGTTGGTTCCTGCAACCAATGTAAGTCCTGCGTTAATTGCGTTTCCTGTTGAAGTTGCACTAACGTTTGCGCCATTAAGCGTGACTGAACTTGAAGTGTTGGCACCATTTTGAACCATTGCCACAAGATTGAATGCAGCATTAGCTACGGTAGTTCCGGTTGCTGAAGGCTGGTTCAATACAATCTGCGGAGCGATACAAGGCTGGTAAGTTATGCTGGTTTGATCACTAGCTTGTCCATCCTGGTTGGTTGCAGTAATCACAAAAGTATTTACTCCAGGATTGAGGCTTACAGATGCAGTAAAGTTATTGTTGGCTGTATTGAAGTTGAAAGAGGTGCTTGGATTACCATTCACAAGAAATACAATTCCTGAAGTGTTCTGGATGTTTGTAATTGTTGCGATTACTGTAGAGGTTGATGTTTGCGTTGTGCTTCCATTTTGCGGAGCACTGATGGTAACAGTGGGAGGTGTAAGTGGTCGATTATAGGTAATCGTTACACTTTCCGAGGCTGTGCCACAATTGCTTCCTGCAGTAAGTTCAATTACATTGCCGCCTTCTACCAAAGTGAGATTCGCGCTTACCGTTCCGTTCGTATACGTAAATGGAACGATTGATCCATTAAGCTTCAGAGTAATTGCGTTCTGACTGCTATTCGTTACTGTTGCGGTGAACGTAGCAAAAGGAACAGCAACTACCGTATTTGAAGCAGGGGAAGTAATGGTTGCAGCCGGTGGGTTACAAGGTGCTACGTATTGGTAGATAATTGTACGGGAATCGTTTGCAGTACCATCTGTATTTGTAGCAATGATCTCAATAGAATTATTTCCGGGTGTAAGGGTAATTGCTGAAGAGAAAATTTTAGTAGTGGCATTGTACGTGAAGGAAGTGCTTGGAACGCCATTTACTTTAAAGCTGATATCGCTACTGCCATTGATGTGAAGAATACTTGCAGTGATAGTTGTGTTTTGCGTTGCTGAGGTGTAAGGATCTGCAGCAGGTTGAGTGATGGTTACAACGGGTGGCACCAATGGACGATTGTAATCAATGCTGAATGAAGTCGTCTCTGATCCGCAATTGTTGGTCGCAAGGATTTCAAAGTTGTTGGTTCCATCTGCCAGTGTAACGGATGCGGTTAACAAGAACGTTGTTGGGTTATAAGTAAACGTTTTGCTTATTCCGTTTTGTTTGAGTGTGATCTGGCTCTGTGTTGCGTTCAACACAGAGGCCTGAATTGAGTAATTGGCAAGATTCACAGTTTGTGACGCAGTAGCCGGTGCAATTGGAGTGATAACCGGTGCGTTGCAAGGAACAACAACAGGTGTGTAAATAATAGTTGTGCTTTTTGAGTCACTGCCATCTGCGTTGGTAGCAGAAATGGTAAACACATTATTTCCACTTACTAGGGTCACATTACTGGTGAAAACATTCGTTGTCGGATTGAATGTGAAATTCGTGCTCGATACACCATTGATTGTATAAGTGATGTCCGATGATCCTGTGATGTTCAGAATGTTTGCGGTAAGCGTCATGTTCGCCACTGCGCTGTTGAAGGGGTTTTGTCCCGGATTCAGGATGGTAACTACCGGCGGTACAAGCGGACGATTATAAGTCACACTAATCGTACTTGTGCTGCTGCCACAACTGTTAGTTGCAATAATTTCGAGGTTGTTGGTAGGTTGTGTGAAATTGACATTTGCAGAAAATGCTCCTGTAGCAGAATTGAATGTAAAAGGAACGTTGGTTCCGTTTTGACGGAAAACAATTCCTGTGCTGGTAGTTACATTCAGAATATTGGCAGTTACCTGCAAGGAACTCTGTGCGGTTGAATAATTGTTTCCGGCAGGTTGAGTTAGTACTATAACCGGTTGCTGACATGGAGGCGCTACAGGCTGGTAAATAATCACCGTGCTTTTCGAATCGCTTCCATCATTGTTAGTTCCTGTGATCTCAATTGTATTGGCACCACTTATAAGATTAACATTCGCACTGAACAATGTGGTTTGCGGATCGAATGTAAATCCGGTCACACTTGTTCCATTCACCTTAAGTGAAACGTTTGCTGCAGAACTTACATGCTGTATTGTAGCAGTAATTGCAGTGCTTGAGTTGGCAGAAGTGAACGGATTTGTTGCGGGCGTTGTAATGGTAACAACAGGAGGTATAAGCGGTGCCTGGTAATAGATTAAAATGCTTTGTGTAGCCATTCCGCAATTGTTGGTCGCTTTTAACTCAACAGTATTGCTGGTTCCGCTCAAATTCAGTGTTGCAGTCACAGTACCGCTTGCTGCATTGTAAGTGAAAGGATGAGCATTACCGTTCAGCTTAAAGGTAATGGCCGACTGATTGCCGATATTTTGAACAATAGCAGTGAATGGTAAATTGCTTAATGATGTCTGGAAGTTAGCGCTTGCAGGTTGTACAAGTGTAATTACCGGTGCGTTGCAAGGCAAGGTGTAATTTATAGTTTGTGTCCGCGAATCGCTTCCGAAGTTATTTGTTGCGTTTATTTCATAGACGTTAGATCCCGGATTAAGTGTTACGTTGGCAAGGAACACTTTTGTAACGACATCATACGTGAAGCTGTTTGAAGGAACACCATTGACCTTAAAGGTGATCTGACTCTGGCTGTTCACATTCAACACCGAACCTATAATACTAGCGTTTGGTGATGTTGTTGCGTAAGGGTTTTGAGCCGGAGTACTGATGCTCACAATCGGAGGTTGTCCGGTTTGAACCTGCTGATAAATAATTGTTGTTGCCTTAATGTCTGATCCAACGGTATTGGTAGCTGTAATCTGAACAGTGTTTGCTCCGGGGTTTAGTGTAGCATTAAATTGTACAACCTTTGTACTTGCATTCCATGAGAAATTAGGAACAATAATGCCGTTCAAACGAACCTGAATATTGCTTTGTCCGGCAATATTTTGAACGGTTGCCCTTACTGTTTTGGTGGAGGTGGTTACAGTGGCAGGATTAGTAGCAGGATCGATAAACGTAATCACAGGTGGTAGAGCCGATGGCGCTACATATACAATGGTAGTTGATTTGGAATCTGTACCCGCTGCGTTGGTTGCAGTAATTTCAAAGGTGTTCGGACCGGGAATCAGACTCGCGATCACATTCATTACTTTTGTGGTAGTGTTGTAAGTGAAGTTTGGAGAGAGCTGTCCGTTTATTCGTAAGCGGATATCTGATGAATTGCTAACGTTGAGGACAGTTGCATCCACATTTGCAGAGTTCACAAATACCGTGTAGGGATTGAGTGTAGGGTTTGTGATCGTTACAACAGGCGGCTGCTGAACAACAACCGGCTGGTAATTGATCACAACTTGTTTTACATCCATTCCTGCAGTGTTGGTTGCTTTAATTTCTACTGTGTTCGGACCTGCATGAAGACCAATAACAGCAGAAAAAGCGCGGGATGTAGGATTGTATGAGAAACCACTTACCGTTTGTCCGTTTACTTTGAACGCAATACCCGAGGAGTTTGCAACATTTAAAATAGTTGTGGTAACATTAAAAGATTGGTTGTTGGTATTGAACGGAGTAAATGGAGGGTTGGTAAAAGTTACAATTGGTGGAGGAATGTTGTTTATAATCGGCATATCAAACACGATTACCACCGATTGATAGTCTGATCCCACCTCATTGGTAGCGCGGATTTCAACAACATTACTTCCCGGATTCAGGAGGATGCTGCTGGAGAATTGTTGGGTTGATGTATTGTAGGTGAAGTTGGTGCTTTGGTTACCATTCACTTTAAAATTAATGTTAGAAGGCCCATCAATATTGTAAATGTTTGCGTTAACCGTGTAGTATTGGTTGCTCACGGTGGCAGGACTCATTGAAGGTTGGGTAATATTGATAATCGGTCGTGCCCTTGGAGGCGTTGTTACAACTGTACTTGTACTTGTAGTGGCTGTTGTTGTAGTTGTAGTTGTTGTAGTGTAATTCGTGTAAACCTGGCCGTTTGCTTTTTAGAATTTGAATAAGAATTTTTATAAGGGAAAAATGTAAACAAAATTAAACGGTGTTTCAGGATTCTTGTAAGCATAGCCATCAATTTTATCATTTAGCGCAAAAGTAACTTTATGCTCAAGTACCATAGCAAAATAAGGCGCGAACTGGTAACCAAAACCAATGCCCCACGATGGCATAAATCCAACTTGTAAACCGCGGTTTAAATCGGCATCTGTTTCATATTCGCCATCCCAAATTCCGCTAAGTTGCGACCATGTTGCAGTAGAGTCAAAAGAGGTATAATTATAAGCAGTCCCGCTTCCCAGGAAAGGATTGTCGATCTGGTCAGTCTTTACTCGATAAGTTGTTAAACCAATTCCACCCCAGGTATACAACACAATTCCTGTTCGTTCGCGCAAACGGTTAAATGTAAGAACGCCCTCCAACGAATATTCGTTGAGAGCCATTCGGTAGTTGTAAAACATTTTCCCTTGCGACTGATAAGCATTCAGCGTAGGATTTGAAGTGTTGTTACCACCATAAATAGAAGTTGCGGGGAACTGAGTGATTGCAGTATCGGTATATCCGTAATTATAGCCGTGCAGGTAACGGAACCGTAGGTCAAATGCAAAATAGCGACCTGGTTTTTGGTACAAGGCCTTTCCAAGAGTTGCGCCGAAACCAATTCCGGCCTTTGATTTCATATCACTTTGTTGCCAAACACCACCCATGTTGAATCCGATTTTCCAACCTGAATCGTTTTGGTAGTTGATGTGTTGTGAGCGTACAGTTCCGCTGAAAGCAAGGAGTAAACAAAAGAGAAGAGCTAACTGGCTGCTCTTCAATGATTTGTAAATATTGTTCATAGCAAAGGGGTTATTATCTAAGGTGCTTGGTGCATTAATCGTACCAAAAAAGCATTTCAAAGATAAAAAAAGGGTGTTGGGGTTCGGGAAATAGGAGAAAAAAGATGGAATTGGCTACCTTTAGGACCCTGAAAAAAGGCATGATGAAGTGGATTGTTCAGTTAATATTTCTTTTTCCGGTAATCGGCTTGTACGCTCAACCGGCCAATAACGGTTGTCAAAACGCTCAGGTGCTTTGTCCGGGAGCAGTATTCACAGGCAGCAATATTGGAGCAAATTTAGCCGCAGAAGATGGAACAGCGTTTTCATGTTTTGGATTGAATAATTCTGTTTGGTACAGTTTTACCACCAATGCGAGTGGAGGGGATGTAAGTGTTTCCATTACGGGAATAAA
>JBKBUQ010000011.1:21838-37327 GCA_046289975.1 Flavobacteriales bacterium
GGGAATAAATTGCATTCCGGGGGTAGGTGCAGACCTGGAATTGCAGGCTGTGCTTTTATCTGTAGGAACACCATGTGATGCAGCAACCTATACAGAAATCGATTGCAATGCCGGATCTGCGACTTCAATACAATTGAATGGTACAGGATTAAGTCCCAATACCACCTATTATATTCTCATTGATGGTGACAGCACAGGTGTAGGGATTACGCAAGCAGCTCAAGGAACCTTTTCAATAGAGGTAAACGGATCAGCAGTAGAATGGCAGTCAACCTCGGTAGTTACTGATCAGACCTGTGGTAATCTGGATGGTGAGATTGACATTACAGCAATACAGGGAGGTGCTCCGGCATATCAGTATTCCCTGAATGGAGGAGCATTTCAATCCGGAACCCAGTTTACGGGACTTGCTGCAGGATCCTATGTTTTGCGGGTGATTGATGCGTCAGGATGTATTCAATTTGTGGACACTATAATTGTTAATTTATTAAATGGACCGGAGAACGGAACAGCCACAACAATAGATGCCGGATGCAATACCAACGATGGAACTATTCAGGTAACCGGAGTAACCGGAGGAACAACTCCTTATACTTATTCTCTAAATGGTGGGCCGCCTCAAGCCGGAGATACTTTTAATCCATTGCCTGCAGGAAATTATTCGGTCATCGTTTCCGACCAACAAGGATGTACACAAACAGTAAACGGAGTCATCAGCAATGCAGGTGGTCCGGATAATGCCTTGCCGACTATTATTCATCCTGATTGCAACGCAACAAACGGATCGTTTACAGTAGCGGTTACCGGTGGAACAGCGCCCTACACTTTTTCACTGAATGGTGGAGCTGCGCAATTGTCCAATGCGTTCACCAATCTTGCTCCCGGAACATATTCTGTTCTGGTTACAGATGATAACGGATGCACGTTTTTGTTAAGTGGTATTAGTCTCGTTGAACAGCCGGGTGATTTGGTTCCTTCAGTTGTGTTAACAGCAAGTCCCAATCCTGCATGTCCGGGAGATAATATTACATTCACTGTTGTAGTTCAAAATGCGGGCACAAATCCTGCTTTAACATTTACAGTAAATGGAGCAGTAGTTCAAAGCGGTCCTGCAACTAGTTTTTCGTCAGGAACAGTTGCCAATGGCGATATTGTTGTTTGTTCAGTTACTTCATCAGACCCCTGTTTGGCGGTACTTTCCACTAACTCCAATTCAGTTACTGTTGTTGTGAATCCGCAAATTGATCCCACTGTTTCTATTGTAAGTAATACAACAACTGCTTGCACATATGATGCAGTAACATTTACAGCAACACAAAACGGTTGTACTGGCACAGCAAACTATCAATGGTTGATTAACGGAGCTCCTTTTGCTACCAATACTACAGGTGTAATCTCTTCAACGTTTGCATCTGATGTAACAGTTGCGGTAAACATGAGCTGCACGGATCCTTGTTCAAGCACAGCCAGCTCCAATTCAATTGATTTAGATATTATTGAAGTCAATGCAAATGCAGGTGCTGATCAGATCATCGCCCCTGGTCAGACCGCGGTTTTATCCGGTAGCGGTGGAGGAACCTACAGCTGGACGCCTACTTCTTCTTTAAGCAACAGCACTTCTGCAACAACCTTTGCAACACCGGGTAACACCACTGTGTATACACTTACGGTTACAGATAACGGTTGTTTCGATCAGGATCAGGTTGTTGTTTATGTAGTTGACCCCATTTCAATTCCGAACACATTTACTCCAAATGGAGACGGAACAAATGATACATGGCAAATTCAGAACATTGAGAATTTCCCCAATGCACGTGTAACGGTTTACGATCGTTGGGGACAAAAGGTCTTTAACAGACAAGGCTACAGCAATAACAATGCATGGGATGGAACTAATAAGGGAATGAAAATTCCTGCAGGTGTTTATTATTATGTTATCGATCTGAATACAGGGTCGGATGATGAAAACAGTCAGTATTCAGGATCAATTACCATTGTGCTATGATGAAGAGATTTTATACAGGAGCTGTTTTTGTTGTAATGTTTTTGCAATCAAGCGCGCAACAAACACCTCAATTCACACAGTTTGTTTTTAATCAGTTTGCACACCATCCTGCTGTAGCAGGCAGCAGGCCGTGTTTGGATATGCGCGTTGGTTACCGAACACAATGGGTTGGTTTCGACGGCCGACCAATAACTATGTTTGCCAATGCACACGGACAAATTATGGGCAAAAACCGCAAACATTTAAAGACAAAACACGGAATTGGCGGACATGTGGAAAGCGATGGTGCCGGCCCGATAAGCAGAACAAAAATTTACCTTTCCTACGCTTATCATATTCCGGTTGGACGCAAAACCAATCTCGGAATGGGATTGTATGCAGGTTTTCAGCAATTGCGGTTTAACGCAGGAAAAGTAACCCTTGCAAACCCGAATGATAATTCAATTCCCGGCTCAAGTGTCCAATTTGTGTGGCCCGATATTGCCCCCGGGTTGTTTTTATATTCTGAAGATTATTTTGTTGGATTAACCATGTGGCAGGCTTTGCGCAACAAATGGAAAAATGTTGGCGATCAATCGCGTCTTACACACCATTTTGTTCTTTCCGGTGGAAAACGATTCAAGTATTCCGACGACCTGTCCTGGATTCCTTCTGCCGCTTTGAAGTTTGCGCCTATGTCTACTCCGGCAATCGATCTAAATCTGATGATGGATTTTCAAAATAAAATGCAGGTCGGATTGTCTTACCGTAATACGGATGCAATATGTGCATTGTTTAAGCTGAATTTTCTGAAACATTTCTCAATGGGTTATTCCTTTGATTTTACGACATCAAGAATTAGGCAATCCAGCTCAAATACACACGAAATTATTCTGGGTATTTCTGCATGTCCACACCGCGGAAAAGGCATTACAGACTGTCCTGCATGGAACTGAGCGAAAAATACCTGACGTTTATCCTAATTTTCCTACCTTAACCTTACAAAATCCGTTTAGAGAGGCAACGACTGCTGTTGTTGCTGCGTCTAAATGGTGAAATGAATACTTGCCGGTAGAGAAGATGAGAAGATTTTTACAAGGTCTGTTTTTCCTGAATTTTATGTTGTTGGTTCATTTTTCCAACGCAACATCATATTATTGGGTTGGTGGTACTGGTAATTGGTCCGACGCCTCTCATTGGTCCCTTCAGGATGGTGGTGCAGGTGGAGCAGGAGTGCCGGGTGTGAATGATGATGTGTTTTTCACTTCCGCCTCATTTTCGAGTTCAAAGAATGTAATCCGCTTTGATGCATCTGCCTCTATCCGGAATTTCAATTTTTCTGCGCAGAACAGTATTCCCCGCTTGCAGTCGGTTGGAAAGATCAATTTTACCGTAACTGGAAATTGGATTGTTACAGGGCAATTTCAGAATTATATCAATGGAAACATTCGATTCAATCCTTCGCAGCCAAATGCGATTCTTCAGACAGGAAATGTTCACTTCAGAGCAAAACTGATTAAACAAGGGAATTATTCACTTTCTCTTCAGAGCAACGATCTCGAACTCGAGCCAGGCTTTGATCTGGAGTTGGAGGCGGGTGCTTTTTTTACTTCAGGTAAAGGAGTTAAGGCAGATCAGATTCTCTTCCCATCCAATCAGCCGGTAGTCTTTAATTCGTCCGGCTCATCCTTGTTCACCCTAGAGCCGATTGATCCTTCAGGCACATTGGTTGACTGGATCGCAAATGGCACAGAACAATTTATTATTCGCAACACCGATACCGAAAACCCGCAATTGCGCCTTTCTGCTACTTGTGGAACGGCCCCCAACCAATTTACCATCACCGCTTCCGTTGTGACTGATTACAATGGACAACATGTGAGTTGTAAAGGAGCAAACGATGGTGAAGTATGCGTAACCATTATGGGCGCACCCGGACCATTTACCATTCAATGGTTAGGAGGCGGACCTGCAACTTCTTGTTGGACCGGCCTCGGAGCGGGAACATATACAGTTAGGGTTATTAATACCGGAGTAGTGCCGAATGTAATTTGCGCAACTACAGTTACCATTGTTGAACCAGGCGATTTAACAGTACTCTCCTGGTCAACAACAGATCCTTCTTGTAATTATACTTGTGATGGAACGGCAACACCGTTTGTTTTCGGTGGAACACCAGGATATACCTATACATGGAGTTCAGGTGAAACTGCCCCGGTTGCAACACAATTGTGTATTGGGTTAAATACAATGAATGTGGTGGATGCAAACGGTTGTACGTTCGACACTACTTTCTTTATTCTTACCCCGCTACAAATTAGTCCTAATCTTGTAACAACAAATCTGGCTTGTTTTGGTGTTTGTAACGGTTCAGTTGAGTCGCAACCAACAGGTGGAAATGGCGCACCTTATTCTTATTCTTGGTCGAATGGCGCAACAACAGCTCTTAACCCCAATCTTTGTGCAGGAAATTATTCAGTAACAGTTTCGGATAATGCAGGTTGTACTGTAACAGCAAGTGCAACAGTAACACAGCCACAACCAATCATTGTTACACTCACAAATCAAACGAATCTGATTTGTAATAATATTTGCACGGGTAGCCTTACTGTAAATGCAACCCAAGGGGTAGGAAATTATTCTTACCAGTGGTTTACGTCACCGGGTAATACGCTACTTGCCGGACAAACTTCAGCAACTGCTACAGGTCTTTGTGCGGGGAGTTATTATGTTGAAGTTACTGATGATAATGGCTGTTCACAGACTTCTGCTGTATTCACCATTACTCAGCCAACTCCTGTTACGGCATCAACATCATTTACGCCACCGCTATGTCATAACGAGTGTAATGCAACACTTTCAGGAATTGCAAATGGGGGAACACCCGGATATGTATTTACCTGGATCAATGCTGCCACTGCAACACCAATTGGAGTAGGGAATCCGCTTACCGGTGTTTGTCCGGGAACTTATTTTGCCCAGGTGCAAGATGGAAATGGTTGTTTGATTAACACCATTCCTCCAATGACTATTCCCAACCCACCGGCACTTGCGTTATTGGTAAATCCTGTAAATGCAGTTTGTCATAATGATTGCAATGGGTCTTCTTCAGTTGTTTCTGCAAGCGGGGGAACCGGGGCGCTCACAGTTTCATGGTTAAGCGGCGCAACAGTACTTGGTACCGGTAATTCAATTACGGGTTTATGCGATGGAACTTATACCGCAAGAGTCACCGATGCCAATGGTTGTGTTTATGATACTACATTTGTTATTGCAGAACCTGTTCCTTATTCTTTTTCATTAACAACTACACCAGTATCCTGTGTTGGCACCTGTAACGGAACAGCTGTTTTGTCAGGCATTAGCGGAGAAACTTCACCCTATTCTGTTTCCTGGTCCAGCAGCGGAAATACGGGATTAGCAGAGATCAATTTATGTACAGGAAGTTTTCTGGTTACTATAACAGATGTAAACGGCTGTGATACGATTCATCCATTCACAATAACAGCGCCTCCTGTTTTATCATTAAATCCATCCTTCACCGATCCTTCTTGTGCGGGTGTCTGTGATGGAACTGCTACTGCGGATCCAACAGGAGGAACAATTCCGTATACGATTGCATGGTTTGAACAACCGGGAAATATTTTGAATGGTCAAACCTCTGATCCTGCAACAGGATTGTGCGATGGCAGTTATTCTGTGACTGTTACCGATGGTTTGGGATGTACAGCATCAGCGAGCTATACTCTCACAGACCCGATTACTATGGTCGTTTCCTCATCCTCTACAACCACCAGTTGCGGAATTTGTGATGGAACAACTACAGTAAATATTTTTGGAGGTACTGCGCCCTATTCTGTTGTTTGGATGAACGCAACCACAATGACTCCAACCGGTCAAACCGGAATAACGGCAACAGGAGTTTGTGCAGGAAATTATTTTGCCATCATTACCGATGCCAATGGATGTTCTGTTAATTCACCACAAGTCTCCGTTAGTCCAAATGTAATTATTACTGCAAGTTCAATTTCAGTTAATCCATCGTGCTTTGGTTTTTGTAACGGAATGGTTGATGTAACGGTTACCGGAGGTACAGCCCCGTTTACTTTTCAATGGTTTGATCAAACCACCAATTTACCAATAGGACAAACCACAGAAGACGCAATTGGTTTGTGTGCAGGAACATATTATGTTACCATTACAGATGTAAATAATTGCTCTCCTGCACCATTGGTTGTTACACTAACGCAACCAAATCAATTGACCGCTACTGCCAACGGAACAAATCCAACTTGCTTTGGAGTTTGTAACGGAGCCTTATCTGGAACTGCTGTTGGCGGAACCGCTCCTTATTCTTTTTCATGGGTTGATGTTGCTACCGGTTTGGTTGTTTCCACAATACAGAATCCGAATGGGATTTGTTCAGGAACATACGCGCTTACCGTTACTGATGCTTTAGGGTGTGCAGCAGGACCACACAATGTCACACTTGTTGCACCTGCTTCCATTGTTGTGCAATTGAACAGTTCAAACGCATTGTGTTTTAATCAATGCAATGGTCAGGCAACCGTTACTGTTGCAGGCGGAACAGCACCTTATAGCGCAACTTGGTCTTCGAGTGGAAATACTACGCTTACAGAAACAGGACTTTGTGATGGGAATTATACGGTTACAGTAACGGACGCCAATGGTTGTGCTTCAACACCGCAAAATTTTTCAATTTCTGAGCCACTGTTATTGTCAGCCACAACAACCAACGGCACCGTATTATGTAATGGTGATTGCAATGCTAGCGTTTCAGTAGCCCCTGTGGGAGGAACAACGCCTTATTCTTACCAATGGAATGCAGCAGCAGGAAATCAGACAACTCCTGTTGCAAACAATCTCTGTGCAGGTTCATATACAGTAATTGTAACCGATGCAAACGGATGTACAACAGGACCATTAAATTCACTTGTTACACAACCAACTTCCTTAATAGGAAGCGCAACAGCTACACCGGCAAGTTGTAATGGAATTTGTAACGGAACTGCAACTGTTGCACCTGCCGGCGGAACAGCTCCTTATACCTTTTCATGGAGCGATCCTTTTTCGCAGAATACAATAACCGCCATCTCACTTTGCGGTGGATCGTACAGTGTAATTATTACCGACGCAAACGGGTGTTCATTCACGCCTTCAGCTGTTACTGTAAACGAGCCACCTGTTCTTAGTTTATCCGCTTCTGGGATTAATGCTACCTGCTTTGATGTTTGTAATGGTACGTCAACAGTTTCTATCGTTGGTGGAACCGCTCCTTTCACCATAGTTTGGAATGACCCCGGTGCACAAACAAGTCTGACCGCAACAGGATTGTGTGATGGGAATTACAATGTACAAGTTACCGATGCAAACGGGTGTTCCGGAAACGCATCAGTAACCATAACAGAGCCCATCGCAATTACTGCCACCAGCTCTTCTTCGCAAGCAGCGTGTGGTGTATGCAACGGAAGCGCAACGGTTAATCCTTCCGGAGGCACTGGTATTCTTTCCATTTTATGGAGCGCAAACGCTTCAGCACAAAGCACTCCCACAGCAAGTGGATTGTGTGCAGGTATTTATGATGCAACCATCACAGATGCTAACGGATGTACGGAGGTAATTACAGTAGGTGTAAGTGATAATACCAACGAAATTCTTGATGTGGCTGCTACGCCGGTTTCCTGTTTTGGAGATTGTAATGGAACAGTTAGTGTAAACGTGACCTGTGCAGATCCAACGTGTACTTTAGTTTGGAATGATCCGGCAGCATCAACAACAAATACGGTTACAGGATTATGTGCAGGAACCTATGCGGTTACTGTTACAAACGGTTTGGGTTGTATTACAATTGCAACTGTTGATGTAATTGAACCTCCTTTACTCTCTTTATCAATGTCCGGCACTGACGTTTTGTGTTTTGGAACTTGTTCAGGAACAGGAACAGCACTGCCTGCAGGTGGAACGCCTCCTTATAGTTATGTGTGGAATGCGGCCGGACAAACAACAGCAACCTCTTTTAATCTTTGTCCCGGATCATTTAGCGTAGTTGTTACTGATGCTTCCGGTTGCACAGTTAACGGATCTTTAATTATAGATGAACCGGCACCGCTATCAGCAACGATTGCCTCATCCGATGCAGATTGTCAGGGACAGTGCAATGGAACAGGAACAGTATTTCCTTCCGGAGGAATTTCACCATATACTTTTTTGTGGGACGATCCCGCATCACAAACCACTCAACAATCAACCGCATTGTGCGGAGGACAATATCAACCAACTGTATTTGACGCTAATGGTTGTACATTCATTCCTCCTCAGATAACTATTCAGGAACCGGATCAGATTAATCTGGTATTAAATGCATCACCGCTTGATTGTAATGGTGATTGTAATGGAATAGCAACTTCAAGTATTACAGGTGGAACAGCGCCTTATTTTTATCAGTGGAACGATCCTCTTACACAAACAACTGCTAGCGCAAGCAATCTCTGCGCAGGAAATTATGAATTGATAGTAACTGATGTTAATGGCTGTGTTGGAGGTCCGGGAACAGTGGCAATTGCAACACCGGTTGCGCTTAATGTTTCATTTTCGGTTTCTTCACCATTGTGTTCAGGACAGTGTAATGGAAGTGTTTCTGTCACGGTTATTGGGGGAACACAACCTTATACCTATCAATGGAATAATCCTTCAGCAAGCACATCGGCAACTGTTTCAGGATTATGTGCAGGTTTTTATACGTTGATTGTAACGGATGCTAACGGATGTTCAACAACCGCATCAGTTGTAATTGATGATCCGATGCAATTGATTTTACCATTGACCTTTGGAAATGTTTCCTGTTTCGGATTATGCAATGGATTTATCACCTCCAATCCAATTGGTGGAACCGCGCCTTATTCTTTTTTATGGAATACGGGAGCAACCTCACCCGGAGTAAATGGGTTGTGTCCGGGATTATATACTGTGGTTGTTCGTGATGCGAACGGATGTGTTGTTTCAGGAAGCAGAAATATTATTGAACCTGCACAACTTTCAGTCACGAGCACTTTTTCTCCCTCAACATGCGGAGTATGCAACGGTATTGCCTCTGTGAGCCCTTCCGGCGGAACACCCGCTTATAGTTACCAATGGAATGCGGCTGCAGGAAATCAGACAACCCAGGCAGCAAATGGATTATGTGCAGGAGTTTATTCTGTTGTGGTTACTGATAATAACGGATGTACCGAACAATTGGCCGTTGCGATCAGTGATCTCGGGGCTGAAACTGTTTCAACCACTGCAACCGATGCGTCTTGTTTCGGGCAGTGCAATGGTTCTGGCACAGCAAACACTGCATGTGTTAATGGTCCTTGCGCATTTGAATGGTACAACGGAATTAACGGAGTTGCAATCGGACAAACAAATGCTACAGCAAGTGGATTGTGTGCTGGTAATTATTTTGTTGAGGTTACCAATGCGTTGAATTGCGTAACAATTGTTCCGGCTGTAATTGGTGAACCAACAGAAATAACTGCTAATGCAATTGCCTCACAACCGTCCTGTAATGGCGATTGCAATGGATCTGCAATTGTTAATCCTTCCGGCGGTACAGGTCCATATACCATCTTTTGGGATGTAGCGGCTGGAGGAGGAAATTCTGCAACAGTAAACAACCTTTGCAGTGGAATATATATAGTTACAATTACAGATGCAACAGGATGTTCTGATCCCGATACGATAGCACTTATCAACCCGACAATTTTGCAGGCATCTGCAGCAGCAGTTGATGTGGCATGTACAGGAAATTGCAATGGCTCCGCTTTGCTTACTATTTCCGGTGGTAATGCTCCCTACCTTATTAATTGGAACGATCCTTTTGTGCAGACTTCTTTAAATGCTGTTGGATTGTGTGCAGGATCATATATTGCTTCTATTCAGGATGCCAATGGGTGTTTAACACAAGCTAATACTGTTATTTCTGAGCCTGCAGCATTGATTGTTACAATGGGAATTTCAGATAATTTGTGTTTTGGGGATTGTACCGGTCAGGCTACCGCAATTGCGAATGGAGGCACTGCACCTTATACCTATATCTGGAATGATGCGCTGAACCAAACTTCGGCCACTGCAAACGGACTTTGTCCCGGAAATTATCAGGTAATTGTTACAGATGCGAATACGTGTACAGTTACCACATTCCCCGTTGCAATTACAAATCCTACCCAGGTTGCTATTTCTGTTTCTGCAACTGATGTAGCTTGCAATGGAAGTTGCAATGGATCTATAACGATAACACCTTCAGGAGGAAGCGGACCGTACTCGTTCAGTATAAACGGTGGATTAACCTTTCAAGCAGGAAACACATTTAACGGTTTATGTGCCGGTTCATATGAAGCTGTTGTAATGGATGCCAACAACTGTTTATCTGTCATACAAAACATAAACATTAATCAGCCAACACAACTAACCGCAACTGATCAGATTTTCCCTGCGGATTGCAATACACCAAATGGCGCAGCAACAATTTTACCACAGGGTGGGACACCCTTGTATACTTTTGTTTGGATGGATCAATTACTTAATCCAATTGGTCAAACTACACAGACAGCCATAAATCTTTCAGCCGGTGTTTATGTAGCAGAGGTTACAGATGCCAATGGTTGTGTTGCTCAAGTGAGTGTTACGGTAAATAATGTAATTAGTCCAACAGTTACTTCAGCCATTACCAATGTCGATTGTAACGCAAATTGCAATGGAGCAATTGATATAACAGTTACATCAGGAACCGCTCCCTTTAGTTTTTTCTGGTTTCCGGGGGGACAGATAAGTGAAGATCTCACCGCACTGTGTGCAGGGGGCTACCTTCTTCAGGTTACGGATGCTGCAGGTTGTATTGGTTTTGCAAATTTATCGGTTAGCCAACCGGATCAACTGAACGCTTCATTTATAGTAACTGATGCAAATTGTGGTCAATGTGATGGTTCTGCAAGCGTAACAGCAAGCGGTGGAACTGGATCTTATGTTTTCGATTGGAGTAATGGTCAAACCGGATCAATGGCATCTTCACTTTGTGCAGGAGCATATATGGTAATGGTTACAGACAATTCAGGGTGCGCTGCAAATTTTAATGTTCCGGTAAATAATATTGGAGGACCCACCGGCGAGAATGTAACGGTTACCAATCCGGTTTGTAACGGAGACTGCAATGGAACAATTAGTTTAAATCCCATTGGTGGAACAGCCCCCTATTCTTTTTATTGGATACATGATGGTGCAACAATAAACACTTCAAATAATTTGTGTGCAGGCACCTATTACCTGGAAGTTACTGATGCCAATGGATGTGTACGTGTAAGTACAATAGACCTTATTGAACCTGCTTCATTAAATGATTCTTTACTGGTACTTCCTTCAACTTGCGGAAATTGTGACGGAACACTAAGTGTATTTGTATTTGGGGGAACTCCTCCTTTGTCCTATCAATGGGATGCCGCCGCAGGAAATGCCAGTACTTCACTGGTTTCAAATCTTTGTGCAGGCATTTACGAAGTAGTAATTACAGATGGAAACAGTTGTGCTACCTCCCAAACTTATACTTTAAGCGATCTGACTGCTGCTACGCTTTCCTTATCTGCACAGAATGTTTCCTGTCAGGGGAATTGTGATGCTTCATCAACAGTCCTTATTTCCGGTGGAGCAGGTCCGTTTTCTACGGAATGGTTTTTAAACGACGGAACTTCTACCGGACAATCCGGTACAACAGCTGTAAACCTCTGCGCAGGAGACTATATTGTTGAGGTTACGGATGCAGCCGGATGTATAGCTTTTGATGATATTACTATCACAGAGCCTGATAGTCTTTTGTTTGCCTTGCCATTTGTTCAGGCGCCATCATGTTTTAATTCATGCGATGGAATTGCTGTTGCAATTGTAATTGAAGGCTCACTTCCTTATGTCTTTTCGTGGAATGATCCGGCTTCGCAATCTACCGCTACTGCCAGTGGATTGTGCACAGGCACATTCATTGCAATCGTTACCGATGCACATGGTTGTAGTACAAACCAGACAATAGTGGTGCCTGCTCCGGCGGCAATCGTGCTTGCTTTTGACAGTACAGACGCCTCTTGTTCAACAGTTGCGGATGGTGCCATCAATGCAACTGTTTCGGGTGGAGCGGGCAATTTCACTTTCAACTGGACAGGCCCCAACGGATTCTCGGCTGCAACAGAAGACATTGCCAATGTATTTAGTGGAATTTATTATCTCACGGTTACTGATGCTAACGGCTGCTCGCTTACAGATTCAATTATTGTCAATGCAATTCTTGTAGTCAATGCATTTGCGGGGAACGATACTACAATATGTGCCGGCAGTTTGCTTGGTGTTTCCTTAACCGGTAGCGGAGGCGTTACCTACGAATGGTTTGATATGAGTGGTGTTTCTTTAGGAACATCGCAAACTGTGAATGTTAATCCACAGTTTGGAACAAGCGATTATATTCTATTTGCTAATAATAATGGCTGTACTGATTCAGACACGGTTTCAGTTTCGGTAAATACTTTACCCAATGTAAGTGCCGGTCCTGATATCGATATTGTTGCAAATACTTCGACAGTGATTGGTGGTAGTCCAACAACATCTGCTGGTAATTCTGTTCTTTGGGTTCCGTCCTATCATCTGAGCGATTCATTGGCATTGAATCCTATTGCTTCTCCGGATTCCTCTACTAACTATATCGTGTTTGTTACGGATGCAAACGGTTGTGTCAATTCTGATACAATGAGAGTTCAGGTGTTTCCTTTCATCTCTTTCCCAAATGGTTTCTCACCAAACGGTGATGGAATGAATGAAGTATGGCAGATCGATTTCATCCGTTTATTTCCGGAAGCACAAGTAGAGATTTACAACCGTTGGGGACAATTGCTGTTTTTATCAATAGGTTATAACACGCCATGGGATGGTACCTTTAACAATCAGCCTGTTCCTGTTGGTACTTATTATTATATCATTAACCTGAATCATCCATTGTATCCGGATGCATTTACAGGACCATTAACTGTAATACGATAGGGTATGAAGAAATTATTATTACTCTTGTTTTTCATGTCGAGTCTTCTGGCTGAAGCGCAACATCATCCGCTTTTCAGTCAATATTTCTTCAATGATTTTTTCATCAATCCTGCCGTTGCAGGCACGCGCGACTGGTATGACGTGCGAAGCAATCACCGTTACCAATGGGTAGGTCTTACTGATGCCCCACGAACGTTTACTCTGAGCGCACATGGTCCAAACAAAAAATACAATATGGGTTTTGGCGGATCAATTTTCACGGATAATGTTGGACCGACACGCCGCACAGGATTCAATTTTTCCTATGCCTATCATCTCAAAATAAATAAAGAAGTAAAATTGAGCCTGGGTGTTTCTGCCGGGATGTTGCAGTTTATGATTGATGGTCATAAAATTACAACATACGATCCCGGTGATGCAGTAATTAGCAATGGTTTGCAATGGTCAATGGAGTTTGATGCTCAATTTGGGTTTTATCTCTATCACAAGAAATGGTTTGTAGGAGGAGTTATTCCACAATTATTGCGCAACAAACTCTACTTTTTTTCCAATCAGCTTACAACAGGAAGCAATTTATTATACCATTATAATTTTACAGGCGGATATAAGTTTGATGTCGGAGATGATTTCCAGATTGAACCTTCATTTCTTGTTAAGTATGTAAAGCCAATTCCAGTTCAGCTTGATTTAATGGCTCGGGCCATTTATAAAGAGCAGGTTTGGCTTGGCGCTTCCTATCGCACAATGGATGCGGTTTCCATAATGGCGGGATACCAGTATAAAAATTACCTCAGTATTGGTTACGCTTACGATATTACTACTTCCAATGTGCGTAATTACAGCTCAGGTACACATGAATTGATGCTTGGAGTTCGCTTTGTACGAAGAGAGAATAAGACAAAAACCATTCTTTAATCGCGCAGAAATTTTAATGTAGCCTGTTGCGAATCATTGGTCAATTGCAAATAATACAAACCGGAATTTAATCCGGATACATCAATAGCATTAAGAGATTTCCCGGCAAGAACCAGTTTTCCGTCTGCTGAAAAGATCGAATAACAGAATGTATTTCCCGCTTCAACAAAAAGCAGATGCTGAACCGGATTCGGATATATTCGGATGTTTTCCGGCAGGATGGAAATTACGTTTACCGGTCCGATATTCACAGTAAAAACGAGGCTGTCGGTAAAACAATTGTTCTGCACAATTTGCAGTATCTGATAAGTTCCGTTCGAGGTAAATGTGTGCTGAGCTGATGTCCCGCTATAGTTTATTCCCTCAATATGCCAGGAATTTGATAGCGCATTTGTACTTGCGTCCGTTAAATGAAGTGTGTTTCCTGAAACCTGAATTGTGCTGAGCGGCTGCGGATGATCAATATTCAGATTCCATGTTTGAATACTATCCAAAACAACGTCAGCGGCTACTTGCTGTAAAAACTGTGCCGTCGTAAAGTTTATTCCTGCAGTATAGTTTAAACCAACCGGAGTTTTTTTCAGAATCGTTGCATAAAAAACACATGCGGTTAAGTAGCTTCCTTCCAAGGTGGGGTGACTATTATCTGCTGTATACAATTCAACTGTGCTGTCTCGCTCTCGGGATAATTTAAATGCTTGTCCCGCCGGCGCCACACTTGCGTTGTTGTCTGAACCCATCTCCAAATAACTGGCGCGAAGTCGCGACTGCATGCCGTTAAAGGTGCACAATACTGGATAAGAAGCACAATTTCCCTGGTCGCCGTATTTTCTTCCCCACGTCATGTAATAAATGGTTTCTGTGCATGGGTTTGCAAGACGAACCAAGCTATCTAGCGCTCTTGCATAGGGATAACATTGACTGGCAACTTGGGCAGGAGGAAATGAAGGAAGTTGGCTTTGCTCCTGAAATACTACATAATGCCAGTTGCCTTGCGCAATTTTTGAAAGGGTAGTTGAATTGGTGGTATGATTTTGAAAGGTATAGCCTCCGGGGGCATTCATTTCAGTGTAAAGCGAATCACCACCCGATAATGCGAGATTTCTGAGGAGTTGGGGTAAATTGTTGTATTGGGTGTAGGAATTGCCAATGAACAATACCCGTTTCTCATGAGCAAACGCTACCAGTGGAAACAATAAAAGGAAAATGAGAAATTTCCGCATGCCTTGAATTTTAATGGATAACGTGTAAAACGAAAAGGGTTGCCCACAAAAAACGAAGCGAATATTGGAATGCTGTTTAGTAGAGGAAATTATTATAAGGGTAGCGCACAGCAAAAATTTCCTTTACCATTTCATACAATACTTCACGAAGTTCATCAAGATTGATCCGTTTTTCAGCTGAAATAAACACAACCTTATTAGGTGACATCCTGCCCATCCAGCTTTTTTTCAAGTCCTCCAGCGAAACATTGTGCCTTTCAATGGGCGAGAGGTCTCCTTCTTCTTTTTCTACAT
>JBKBUQ010000120.1:0-9448 GCA_046289975.1 Flavobacteriales bacterium
CTACAGTTTGCGATCCAACACGACCGTATCCACAAACAATTACATGATCTTTCATAGCGGCTAGAATTTTTCTTTTTTGCTGTTTAAATAAATCCTCTCGGTAATATCCATCCAGTACATAGGAACTGATACTTGCAACAGCAACACCAATTATCACGAAACTGGTTACAATCATACCGCTAACAAATAGACGGCCTTCGGGACTCAATGGTTCAACTTCTCCAAATCCTACTGTAGAAATAGTTATCAATGTCATGTAAAATGCATTGATAACGGAATAACCTTCAATGGCACATAATCCAACTGTACCCAGTAATACAATCCCTAAAATTGCAAACAGGTAATATCTGAATCGGTAAAAAAGAAAAAAACCCATTGAAGGAATTATATATCCCAGATACTCCGCTTACGGGAGCCGGGTTTGAAGTATCGTTTATTCTCCAGAATGAAGGCCATAATAAGATAAAGAACCAAGGGTGAACCTACTGTAATAAAAGAAAGATAAATGAAGGATTTACGCACCTTTAATGTATCAATGCCAAGTTTATGACCCCACCAATCACAAACACCGAAAGCCTGACGTTCAAAATACGCCTGAATTTTATTGATCATACCTGTTTTCAAGCAATTGTTTTCCTATAGTGCAATTTAAGCATTTTTTAGGTCCGCAATACATGTTCCACATCTCAATTTGCGATTGCGTATCCATTGCATTGACAGCCTTTCTGCCCGCCAGTCTGAACCGGCTTGTTATCCTATTTTTTTCAGGCATTACTTCCTCAAGTAATTCCAATGCAGATTCAGAATACCGATCCAAACCCTTGTCTCTACCGTAACAGAAAAGCAAAGGAACCACCGAATTGATAATGATATTCTGCGATGAATCCAGCCCCATCCGTTTGGGTTTCAAACGCGATAATTTCCCAAACCTGTAATGACGCATCCAATAATCGGAAGGGGTTAACCGTAGTCGTTCGCACCATTCCTCGGCACCTGTCGATCGCAAAAGCATTGCTTCGAGATTGGTTTCTTCATGCATTAAAATTGCAAACTGTGCCAAACGAACAGTGGGGAAATTTACCGGTCTCATTCGGGAAAACTTCCAAACCGGACGTTCGAATACGGGCAATTGCAACCGTTGCTGCACCAGGTCATAGCGAATTTTAAGGGTGCGCTGGTATTCATCTGCATCCTCCTCATCCAGGAATCCAGCCTGACCGAACAACAACGCCTCCATATACATCCGGTCTCCGCTTACCTTACGAACGAATTGATGCGGAGTATTTCTTGCTAACCATTCAAACGGAAGCGTGTTGACTCTGAAACCAAAGTTCCTTGCAAGCGCGCGATAAATGACTTGGTTCCAATCGTTATTGCACTCAGCAATATCATGCCGAATCGGAATTATTTTTCGTTCCAGACGCTCAGCTAATGCCCTGTCAAATTGTGAACGAATAAGCACTTCCGGCAACTCAGAAAATTGACCCGTGCATGAAAAATCACGGCGCCCCCAGATGAATACCTTGTAACGTTCATATCCTTGGGGATCTATTCGACTGGATAATTCCAAACACAACAATTGCCTCCCATGTGAATCCATCACCTCCTCGTCGTGCTGAAAAACTACATGAAGAATTACATTATCATAAGCTTCATCAAATTGGTGCCGGTGTTTTCTCCATTCAGAAGCGCGAACATGAATTTCAACATTACCGGCCCACAAGGTTGAACCAATCCGAATGCGCGCATCAAAAAAATCGGGTCCGGAATCATTGTTATGCTGACCAGGATGAAGGATGAAAATAGTTTCTCCTGAAGTAGTTTTTAAATCGCCAGAAGTAAACAGCCTGTACTTCCAGACATGATGCAAATAATCTTCGGTCATGATGCAATATCTGCATCACGCAAGAAGACAACAAATCAATAATTATGTGTAGTGAACGTTTCGGTTGAGCCAATTACAACAACGCTGCCATTTGTTGTTGTATGATCAAAGCTTCTTCACGTGCTTTCTCAGCAAAATCACTTCCTGAGGATGCATATAAAATACTTCTCGACGCATTGACCAAAAGACCACAATCTTTATTCATTCCGAAGCGTGCCACGTCCTCAAGACTTCCTCCTTGTGCACCAACACCCGGTACAAGTAAAAAATGATCAGGAACAATTTGGCGGATTCTCTCCAGCATAACAGCTTGTGTTGCTCCAACAACATACATCATATTCGAAGCATTGCCCCATTGGCCCGAAACTTTTAATACACGTTCAAAAAGTTTTTCTTCCGCCTGATCAGCCGGACCAACATTGAGCGTCTGTAAATCAAGCGCACCCTTGTTACTGGTAAGTGCCAAAAGTATCACCCATTTCCCTTCCTTTCCCAAAAAAGGTGTTACACTGTCTTCGCCCATATACGGAGCAACTGTAACAGAATCAAAATTCATTTTATCGAGGAATGCTTTCGCATACATTGCAGAGGTATTTCCAATATCCCCTCTTTTTGCGTCTGCTATGGTAAAATGATCAGGATATTTTGTGTTGAGATAATTGATCGTTTTCTCCAACGCAATCCAACCGGAAACTCCGAGCGATTCATAAAACGCCGTATTGGGTTTATAGGCTACACACAAATCATGCGTTGAATCAATAATTGCTTTATTGAAATTAAAAACTGCATCCTCATCGATTGCAAATGATGCAGGAAGTTTTTGCGGATCGGTATCAAGTCCAACACAAAGGAATGATCCTTTCTTTCGAATCTGGGCAATAAGTTCGGTTCGGTTCATTTATTCTTCTAATCCGCTTTTTAATTTTTCCGCATTTTCTGCCATGCGTAAAGCATCGATGATCTCTTCAATATCACCCTCCATGATTGCCGCCAAATTGTATAGCGTTAAACCTATGCGATGATCTGTTACCCTACCCTGTGGATAGTTATAAGTTCTGATCTTTGCAGATCGGTCGCCTGTACTAA
Organism: Flavobacteriales bacterium; assembly: GCA_046289975.1. Classification (GTDB taxonomy): domain Bacteria; phylum Bacteroidota; class Bacteroidia; order Flavobacteriales_D; family UBA2798; genus UBA2798. The sequence goes on from JBKBUQ010000120.1 coordinate 2,972, forward strand.
CCATTGTCTTTCGTTTCTGCGCACGCTCTTCAAGAGCTTTACTCAATTCTATATCGTACAACCTTGAACGTAACACTTTTAATGCACGCTCAACGTTTTTGATCTGACTTCTTTCATCCTGGCACTCCACAACCAATCCTGATGGTATGTGCGTTAAACGAACTGCAGATTCTGTTCTGTTTACGTGCTGACCACCAGCACCGGATGCTCGAAAAACATCTTTTTTGATATCGCTCATGTTTATTTCAACATCCACCTCATCTGCTTCCGGTAGAACAGCAACAGTTGCTGCTGATGTATGCACTCTTCCCTGCGCTTCTGTTTCAGGCACACGCTGAACGCGATGCACACCTGATTCAAATTTCAGAAAACCATAAACCTCCTCGCCTGAAACCAGTAATGAAACCTCCTTGTACCCTCCTACTTCACTTTCACTTACTGACATCACTTCCACTTGCCACCCTTTTTTTGCAAAATAGCGTGTATACATCCGGTACAAATCGCCTGCAAAAATAGCAGCTTCATCTCCACCGGTGCCCGAACGAATCTCAACAACTGCATTCTTCGAATCGTCAGGGTCTTTGGGAATCAGCAAAACTTTTATCTCATCTTCTAATTCAGCTTTACGCTGCTGTAAGGAGTCAAGTTCAGCTTTTGCCATTTCACGAAATGCTTCATCCTTTTCTGTACGCAATAAGTCCAGCGTTCCATCAATTCCTTCAATAGTCTTTTCGTATTCTTCGCTCGCACTTACAATCGGACCCAAATCTTTGTATTCCTTATTCAAACGAACGTAGCGCTTCATATCCGCAATCACTGCCGGATCGGTTATGAGTTCACTCACTTCGCGGTAGCGATCTGCAATGGCAAGTAATTTTGAACGGATATCCACTTATTGAATAATTGTTTCCATTAATAAATGAATTCTCCAAATGGAGAACGAATGGTCAGCTTTTTCTTTTCCGAATCTTCAACGTGTCCAACAACACGAGCATCAACTCCAAATGAACGAGATAATTCAATTAATCCGTCGGCTGTTTTTTCATCGGTGTAAATTTCCATACGGTGGCCCATATTGAAAACTTTATACATTTCACTCCACGCAGTTCCTGATTGTTCGTGAATCATTTTAAATAATGGTGGCACGGGGAATAAATTATCTTTTACTACATGAACATCATCAACAAAATGTAATACTTTGGTTTGAGCACCTCCGCTGCAATGAACCATTCCAAAAACTTGCTGACGATAGTCAGTAAGCATTGCTTTAATAATTGGCGCATACGTTCGTGTAGGGGAAAGAACCAGCTTACCGGCAGTCATTTTTTCCATGGTATTTTCATCGACTACGATCTCATCGGTAAGATTCAATCCTCCTGAATAAGCAAGATCCTCCGGTACAGCAGGATCATACGTCTGCGGGAATTTTTTTGCAACCGATTTATTGAAAACATCGTGACGTGCTGATGTTAATCCGTTGCTACCCATTCCACCATTGTATTCCTTTTCATAATTGGCTTTACCAAATGAAGCGAGACCAACGATAACATTTCCCGGAGCAATAGTGTGGTTAGACACAACCGCATCTCGACGCATTCTGCACGTTACTGTTGAATCAACTATAATTGTGCGGACAAGATCACCAACATCAGCCGTTTCGCCACCTGTTGACCAAATGCCAATTCCATATGAACGCAATTCTTCAAGCAACTCTTCCGTTCCATTTATGATCGCTGAAATCACCTCGCCAGGAATCAGATGCTTGTTTCTTCCAATGGTAGAAGAGAGCAATATATTATCAACTGCACCAACACAGAGTAAATCATCAAGATTCATAACGATTGCGTCCTGCGCAATTCCTTTCCATACGGATAAATCCCCTGTCTCTTTCCAGTATGCGTAAGCAAGCGAGGATTTTGTTCCTGCGCCATCAGCATGCATCACAACACAATGTTCTTTACTACCTGTAAGCAGATCCGGTACTGTTTTGCAAAATGCCTTTGGGAACAAGCCTTTATCCAGGTTTGCAATTGCATTATGAACATCTTCCTTGGAGGCCGAAACACCTCGCTGATTGTAGCGATTATCAGACATAGAGTACAAAAATAAGAAAAGCATCCGCTGCGGCGGATGCTTTTCCAAATGAATACATTTCGATTAATCTTCTCTGCGCTTCATCCAGGGAAGGTCGATCCATTGAAGTTTCAAATCAGCTTCTGTCGGAACATAATCGAAGTTAAGAATCTTAAAGTCTGTACGACGGTTCATCTGGTGAGCAGCGTTTTGCTCTTCAACTGAGGTCAATTTCTTAATGAAAGGTTCGCTCAACCAAACAGTATCACGACCTACAACTTTGTAAGTTGGTTCCTTTTCACCCATACCTTTTGCTACCAGTCGATCTTTTGGAATCCCCTTACTTACAAGGAAATCTACGCAAGTTTGAGCACGACGCTGAGATAGTTTTTCATTATAGGCATCGTTTCCGCGGAAGTCGGTGTGTGAACGAAGCTGTACTTTAATAGTAGGGTTTTCTACCATCATATTGTACAAATAAAGGAGTGAATCCTGAGAGTTAACAGGGCGCTTCGTTTCATTTTCTTTTTTGGTTCCTTCAAGGTCAACAATAAGATCTGCCTTATCGTAAGCATAAACGATCATAGGAAGACGCAGTGGTTTACCCACATATTTTTTCATGTAGAATGTGAATTCCCAATTGGTAGACTTATCAACTCCAACAGTTGTGAATTGTTTCTTAAGCTCCATACTTTTCAGGAAGCCTTTGGGAAGAGTAGCTTCAACTGTGTAGTTGGTCGCTTCATTCACATAACGCTTACCTTCAGCAGCAGTAATAAATGACACAGAACCGGCATCATTGGTTTTTAAGCTGAACATGGTATTGTCAGTTCCTGCCAACTTCACTTCAATATCCTTGATAGGTTGTTTTGATTCTTCATCAAGAACAAAAATCTTTAGTTCGTACAATAGCGGAGGCATAACGAAACTGTAAAGATCATCACGTCCTTTACCACCAACGCGGTTAGATGTAAAGAACCCTTTGTCTTTTCCTTCGAATACAATTCCAAAATCGTGTTGTGGTGAATTCATCGGGTAACCAAGGTTCTTTGGGTTCTCCCACTTTTTCTCTGTTCCAACAGCTTCAGCACGGAACATATCCAGGCCTCCCATACCAAGATGCCCATCTGATGAGAAAAAAAGTGATCCATCCGCATGAATGAACGGGAACATCTCATCACCCGAAGTATTGATTTTTGGACCAAGATTTACAGGATCGCTCCAGGATTTCGCACGCTTATCATACGTTACCATCCAAAGGTCCTTTCCGCCTTCTCCACCTGGCATATCAGAAGCAAAAATCAACGCCATGTCATCTCCGGTAAGAGCAGGATGCCCTACTGAAACTGAATCATGTGGTTTGAGTGAAGGAATTTTACTAGGAGTTCCCCATTTGTCACCTTTTCGTTCTACAACCAGAATGTCACAACCAAGGTTCTTTTTCTTTTCGTTCGGACAGTTTGTGTAATACATCACATCACCCTTACGATCCAAAATTGCAGCTCCTTCGTTATCGTCAGTATTAATTCCCTGTGGTAGGATTTTTGGTTCTCCCCATTTTCCTTTTTTATCACGTTCCGTTACCCAAAGGTCAGTTCTACCTCCACCGGTACGCTTTTCCTCAATAGTTCCTACACCGCCCGGACGAGAAGATGAAAACACAAGAGTGGTGTTTTTCTTGTCCATGAACATAGGTGTAAAGTCATAATATTCTGTATTCAGAATAAGTTCATTTTCAATGATGTGACGAGTTGGTGTTTTTTTCCACTCTTGTGCCAATTTACAGGACTCTGCACCATTTTTACCTTGCACATCACCGCTCTTTTGGAAATAGGTTGTGTAGTTCTTTTCAGCTTCTTTGTATTTACCCTGCTCGCGCTGTGCATCTGCAAGGCGAAGGTATACGATGGGGTCTTTGTAGTTTCCATCAACACAACGCTGATAAAACTCTTCAGCCTTATCTACATCGGTAAGGAATCGGTAACATTCACCCACACGGAAATAATAGAACATTTTTTTCTCCGGCTTCTTTTCTTTTTCAGCCGCAACCTTATAAAGGTCCTTAGCTGTAAAGAACTGCTCATTTAAATAGGCAGCTTCGGCTTCTTTGCCATGGTTCTTTTGTGCTGATGCACTGAGAGTTAAGGCTATTGATATGAGGATAACAAGGGATCGGAAGACCTTCATAGATATATCGTTTTTCCGTTCAACTGGGTTTATTTAGTAATTGCGAATGTAACGAAAATCTTTTATTCCGCACGATTTTATGAAAAAAGCTAAAAATCAATGCTTTGTGTTAAAAAACAAAAAACGGAGGGCAAACCCTCCGTTTTAAATGATATGATCAAAAAATGGTTACCTGATTAAAGTAACAGATCCAATTTTTTCGAATCTTTTTCCGGTTGAAACTGATTTGGTTTTGACTTTCCAGACATAAACATCGTTTTTTACTTTCAATCCTTTATGCGTTCCATCCCAACCATCATCCAGCGAATTTGAAGTGAAGATCAATTCGCCCCAACGGTTGAAAATTTGTAAGGTAAATGCATTGGGGTCAATATCGTTTCCGTAAACAAAAAATTCTTCATTCAAACCGTTACCATCAGGCGAGAATGCATTTGGTGCGTATATAACGAAGGCCTCATTGATCACAACATTCAGACAGAATGTATCGACACATGCATTCGCATTCGTTGCAAGCAAACAAACCGGATAAGTACCGGATGTGTCATCAGGAAATTCAAAAGATGGATCAACTAATACAGAATTTCCGATTCCGGCAAAATCCCATAGGTAGGCAATTGCCCCTGAACTTTGGTTTGTAAATTGAATTACCGTATTGAAAATTGTTGTGGGTTGCGGGCTTGCAATGAATGATGCGTTCACAGGAGGTGGACCGGTAATGGAAGCTGTTGATGTAGTAGAACAATCATTAATATCACGAACCATTATTGAATAATTTCCAACACATAAGCCAACGAACATCCCGTTTGGCTGAAAGGATGCTCCACCATCAATAGAAAATAACACTCCATTTGGAGCAGTAATCGATATTGAACCATCACAAAGACCAAAACAGGTTTCATTCACAACTACCACTGATGAAATTGAAATTTGCGGAGGTTGATTCACTACCCAAGCGAGCGTGTCTTCCTGGCAACCATTTGCATCGGTAACAAAGAGATTAAAAGTACCTGCGCATAATCCAGTAGCTTGTGTTGTCGAATTATTCGTTCCCGGAATTCCATTCCAGTTATAGGAATATGGACCTACGCCACCCGAAGGAATTACAGTTGCATTTCCATCGCAACTTCCAAAGCAACTTACATCCACCACCATAAATGAAAGCGAAAGATCTGTGGGCTCTGTCACAACATCACAATCCTGTGCTGTACATCCATTGTTATCTGTAACTGTTACACAATAACTTCCTGCTGGTATGCAATTGGAGGATGCCACCGCTGTAGTCTGGTTACAGTTATCATCCCACAAATAAGTATAAGGTGCAGTTCCACCTGAAGCTGTTGCTGTAAGTGAACCATTAGTACCACCAAAACATGTTACATTCTGAATCGATCCGACATTTACACCAAGCGCAGTTGGCTGGGTGATTACCACTTGCATGGAATTTAAACATGAACCAACACGAACCACAACATCATAGATTCCTGCACATACATTCGTCATTAATGAATCAAACGTAAAATTTACTCCACCATCAAAGGAAAATTCTGTTCCCGGCTGTTGAGAAGAGAGTGTTATCGTACCATCGCATACTCCATTACAGGAAGCGTTAATATGCGTCTCCGTAAATGTAACCTGACAACAGAGTGGATCAGTTGATGGAAGAACTGTAACAGTTACCGTTGCTGTGTCCGCTGGGCATCCGGCATTTGCCGGTACGATATAAGAGAAAACACCGCCAGTTGTAAATGTTGCAGGATTAAAAATTGCTGTAGTTGGAGTAAAAGTCGGACTGAACCAAGATCCGGATACATTTGGATTTCCACCGATATAGGGGAACATATCGAATGCCGGATCGTTGTAGCAAATTGTCACAGCACCATTTGTACCTGCATTAACGGCAGGATTAATATCAATAAAAACCGAATCCATTTGAGCACAAAGTGGATGGCCTTGCTCAAACACTGAAACATAATACCAGGTTGGACTATTTACTGTTGCCATTGGGTTTGCAATGTTTGGATTAGATAATCCTGTTGTTGGTGTCCATTGGTACACCATTGCAAGTCCATTCATTCCGGTGTAGATTACCCCTGTTGGTGGAAATGGTCCGTTATTTAGCACCACTTGTCCATTACAATCCGTTATGACATAAGAAACTTCGCTTTCCCAGAAACCTCCGGTATAGCTGATTTGAATTGTAGCACCCGCAGGAATCGT
>JBKBUQ010000121.1:0-8485 GCA_046289975.1 Flavobacteriales bacterium
GGCAAGTTTGCCATTGAAGCTAAAGCATTTACCAATGGGCATGGCGACATGGTAAAACATAAAAAGCAATCCCAAAGCGGAGGAATTAAAGTAAACTTTACCGTTGCCTGTATTTCGTATAATCTGCATAATAAAGTAAAATGCAAATACCACGATCCTTTTAATGATAATGTTCCTTTCGACCATGAGGGATTAAGAGAACTTACAAAAGATTATTATTCAGGGTTCGTTGAATTTATGAATGAAAAACATTTTCGGGTCAGCCAAATCAAAATAAACAATGAAGATTTTTACGAAATAGAGTTATTGCCAAAAAGCTACAAGAAAATATATCCTGAAGAATTCCCATTTAATAATTTTTGGTTTTATGATTTTTTCGACCATTACCGGCTTCGACTCATTCTGCCAAAGAACGTTGCAGAATTGGCAAAAGAAGGACTAACCAATCAAACCGAACCCTTTGCATTTAAACCCGATGAATCAGGGCAGAAAAACCTTTATATTGATAACGATCGGGTTGGTCTTCGTATTTGGTAGTAAGTCATTGCCCGGCATATCCGAAAAGAAATTACCAGATTCTATAAAGCCCTGATTTTACCGTCTTAAAAAAATCCGGTTTCCTCTATTTTTTTAGGTTCCGTTAGGTATTCAATCTGAATACAGTACAATAAAAAAACAGTATTCTTTACCCTTACATGAACCTTCAGGAACCCCGAAAAAGTTCATTTTTTTTTGGAGACTTGCGCGAATTAATTGTTTAACCACAAAAAAAACGCGTATGTCATTTGCATTTTTAACGAGCCTCACAGAAGAAGAATTTAAAAAATTCTTAAAGAACGCATTACAAGAGATTATAACCGAAAATCTTTCTATTGTAAAGAACCAAGTACCCGATGTATTGAACATCAGGGAAGCTGCCAATTTTTTAAAACTGAAGATCACCACACTTTATGAAAAAACATCCAGGAAGCTGATTCCACACTTTAAAAAGGGAAATAAGTTGTATTTCAATCGTCAGGAATTGCAGCAGTGGATTACTGGTGGAAAAGTAAAAACTCAGGAAGAACTCTCCCATGAAGCCATTACCTATCTGAACACGCGATAAATCGCGATTAAATTAAAATAACCCATAAAAAACGGAAGGAGGAAAAATGTAACTAAATAAAAAGAGAAAGAAAAAATCGAAAAGGAAGGAAAAAATAAGATCAAAATTTAAAACAAAAACAGTATGCCAAGAAAAGCTGAATTTTTCGTCCCCACAGAAGTGGCGGGCGAATTTGCACAGGAACTCGTTCAAAAAAATTTATCTAATACCATCACCGGAACTACCGAAGATGACGAACTGGTAATTGAAGTAGAATACGAACGGGATGGTACTAAGGAAGTTGATGAGTTGGAAAACATCCTTGAAAAGTTAATTGAACAAATCGAAGAAGAGGAGGAAGACGAGGACAAAAAATAAGCCTCGTTAGTTAAATGAAAAAACAATACGGGTATCCGGGATTTTCCCGGAACCCGTTTTTTTGGTATCGGTTAAACAGACGTCTCTGACGTCAGTTTTTTTTAAAAACGAAAGAAATATTATGAAGGATAGAAAATGTACATATTGTAAAGAACCCATCCCGGCAGGGAAACGGATGGATTCAAAATTCTGCGGTAATTCCTGCAAGGCAAAACATTGGGAAGAAAAGTTAAAAAACAATCCTAAAAAAATAATCGAACAAAAGCCCGCAACTAAAGAAGGGTTGGATGGTTTGCGTGGTATTGTAGGCCATTTACCCGTAAAAACAGACGTCTCTGACGTCAATCAGACGTCATTGACGTCTACTGCTGCTTTAGTTGAAACGGAAGCCTATAAAAACGCATTTGAAGAAAAGCAAAAAGTCCAGCAGTATGTAGGCCGGACACTGGGGATTTTAAATAACTGCAACCAACAAATTGAACGAATTCAAAACTATGTACCTTATGAAAAACCAAAGCCTTCTGTTTTCAAAACAAAGCGGGCGTATTCTTTGGATATGGAATTGGCTGAAAATTTTCAGCGGAATGATTTTACTGATTTTTTTCAGCAACCGCAATCTTCTGAAGAAGAAAATAAATGGCAGGATGAATTAAATAAACTTAAAGAAACCAAGTCCGAACTTCAGCAATATCTTCAAAAAGGACAACAGGCACTTAAACAATCAGAAGAAAAACTAAAAAGCATACATCGGTATGAAAGGGTTCAGGTAAATAAAAATGCAATACCGATTTTAAATATTGTAGAAGCGTTAAAGAATAAAAAAATACAGATGGAACAAGACGAAATGAAAAAGAATGAGGAAGTAAATCACACCGCTGTTGAAATAAACAGGCAGCGACCTGTTACTAATGGGATAAGCATTATGTCAAGTAAGGAACTAAGGGAAATGGATTACAAGTGTCTTAACTTTACTGGCCAGTGGAAAGAATTTTTAGGCCAGCCAGCCATTGTCTTCCATTTAGCGGTACATGGAAAACCCGGTGAAGGAAAATCAACCTTTTGTATTCAGTTTGCCAACTACCTTGCCGAGAATTTCGGGAACGTGGTATATATTTCCGGTGAAGAAGGATTTTCAAAAACGCTCCGGGATAAGGTCGTCAATAACAACATAACCAGCCCTCACCTGTTTTTTTCAAACAGCAATTCGTATGAAAAGATAAAAGACGAAATCGAAAACAAGTTTCATTTTATCTTCATGGACAGTCTTGATACCTTGAAAATTGATGCCGGGAGGCTGAGAGAACTCAAAGAATTGTATCCAGATTCTGCCTTTATCACCATTTCCCAATCTACCAAAGACGGAAAAATGCGTGGCTCGCAGGAAATCATCCACGATGCGGATATTACCCTCAAAGTCGAAAATGGAACAGCCATTACTACAAAAAACCGATTCAAGGAACGCGGGATGGAGTTTGAAGTTTTTGCAAAAAAGAAAAATGAAAATGGAAAAATTAAAGAGTTGAGAAATATCATTTAATGAACAAGACGAATTTTTATTGGCAAAACAAGATAAATTATTAGGACATAGTAGAGTTTTTCATAAGGTAATTTTTACTATATTTGCCATATGTTCATTGAGCAGCTGCCGGGTTTTCATAAGGGAAACTAAAATCCCTCCGCATGAAACCTAAAAGAAGCCTAAAGGGAAATACGGTCTTTTCGGAAGAAAATTGTTACCATCTTGTTACCTGAGTATTCCGCTACCTCCGCAAACCCCTGAAAAATCAGGGCATACAGGCGGTATTGACTATTACCTATTGACTAATCCCCCCTAAATCCTGTCAAGAACAAGTTCCACCAATTCATCAATTACTTTATGATAATCTTTAGAATAGGCTTTGCGGTAGCGATTGGCAATAATTGCACATACGGTTGTGGCCTGGTGTCCTAACAATGCTGCCAATCCGTAAAGCGCAGAGGTTTCCATTTCGTAATTACAAATGCGGTGACCATTTCCCGAAAAGCTTCTTAATTTTTCATTGATATCACTATCGAGAACCGGTAAACGCAGAATTCGTCCTTGCGGTCCGTAAAATCCGTTTGAGGTTGCGGTTATTCCAGCTGTCATCCCTTTTCCGATGCGCTGAAACAACTCTTCGTTTGCACGCACAAAATAAGGTGGATTCAATTTGGGCGACCACATCATGTGATCGATAAAGGCTTGTTCCAATGCAAACTCATCTTCCTCGGGCTGATTGCGGTAAAATCCCAACACACCGTCGAAACCTACCGTATAGGAGCTGACAACAGCAGTGTCCACCGGAATATCTTCCTGCAAGGATCCAGAAGTACCCAGTCGCACCATCTGCAGAGCAGAATGCTGTGGTTTAATCATGCGGGTGTTCAGATCAATATTGACCAATGCATCAAGTTCATTCAGAACAATGTCAATATTGTCTGTGCCAATTCCGGTGCTGATTGCGGAGACGCGTTTTCCCTTGTACGTTCCGGTATGGGTGATGAACTCTCTGTTTTCAACTTTATGTTCAATGGTATCAAAGTGCCTCGAAATACGTGCAACACGATTTTGGTCGCCAACAAGAATAATCTTTTCAGCGAGTTGATCGGGACGCAGATTCAGGTGGTAAATAGCACCCGCAGGAGTGACAATCAGTTCCGATTCCGGAATTGGTTCATCACTCTGCCGTTTTGCAGCGATTTGCATGGTTATTTATTATCCAGACTTCCGAAAACCGATTTCAGGATATCGGAAACACGTGCCATGGGGTCTTTGCGAATCTTTTTTTCCTCATCGGCAATCAGTAAAAACAGTCCGCCCATTGCGCCTTTGGTAACGTAGTCATCGAGGTCGGGATTTACCTGATCTCCACCGCTGATTTTGATGATCTGGTTGTAACGGGTAATAACCGGATTCCAGTATTCAGTCAGCTTTACCGTTTGCAGTGCAGTCTGAACCTTGGGTTTAAACGTTGTGTAGAGCTGTGAAGATGTTTTTTCCTTCAGGTATTCGGTTGCCGCATTGTCCGGACCATTTAAAATGCCGAATCCATCTCCTATGCTCATACCGGTAATTGCATTCACGAAAATTGGAGCCGCCTCTTTACAGGCTTCTTCCGCACCGCGGTTCATGGTTTCTACAAACTTGTCGACTTTATCCTTCATTCCCACTTGTTCGACTTTCTCTTTCACCTTAATGGCATCCGGAGGAAAAGGAATGAAAATGAGAGGGTTCTTAAAAAACCCATCTGCCTTGGAAGCATTGGATGAGGAGTTATTGGTTCCCACCGTAAGTGCTTCACGCAATCCGCGAATGACATCTTCGTTGGTTAATTTTTTTTCGGTTGACGTTCCGCCCATTACATTGTTGGCAGAATTAAGTGCTTTGTCGAGTTCGTTACAAGCCACAAGGGAGCCTGCAAGAAAAAGGGAAGAAATAAGAACAGTACGCATGTTTTGTTTGTTTATGCTCAAACTTACAAAAATTCTGCCACGATGTTTCGGAGCAGATGGCATTATGCATTGTATTTTTACCCCATGAAAGCAGAGATCATATCCATTGGCGACGAGTTATTAATTGGACAAACCATCAATACCAACGCCGGTTGGATGGGGCAGCAACTGAATCTGATCGGGGCGGGACTGGAAAGGGTGATTACCATTTCCGATACCAGGGATGCTATTCTTAATACCTTGAAAGACTGTTTGAACCGGGCTGATGTAGTGTTAATTACCGGGGGATTGGGACCAACTAAAGATGACATTACCAAACATACATTGTGTGAGTTCTTCAATACGCGTCTTGTACGCAATGCGGAAGTTCTTGCCAGAGTAGAGGATTTCTTTTTAAAACGTGGAAGAACCATGCTGGAAAGCAACCGCCAGCAAGCCGATTTACCGGAGGATTGTACGGTTTTGCCAAACGATTTTGGTACGGCTTCTGGAATGTGGTTTGAGAAGGACGGAAAAATTGTGGTGTCGCTTCCCGGTGTTCCCTACGAGATGAAACACCTAATGGAGGTGCAGGTCATTCCGCGACTGAAGACAAGGTTTTCGCTACCTGTTATTGTCCACCGAACAATCATGACTCAGGGAATAGGGGAGTCTTTCCTTGCTGAAATGATAAGCGATTGGGAAACAGAACTGCGTAATGCAGGATTATCGCTGGCCTATCTTCCATCGCCGGGAATTGTAAAATTGCGCATCACGGGAAAAGGTCCTGACAAAGAAGCACTCGAAAAGCAAACGATTGAATTTGAACAACGATTATTGCCACTTATTGAAAAATTTCATTTCGGTTTTGATAATGACCTTCTTGAGACAACCTTAGGCGATCTTCTACGAGAAAAAAAACTCAGCCTTGTCACTGCCGAAAGTTGTACGGGTGGATACATCGCTCACCGCATAACCAGTATTCCGGGTAGTTCCGATTATTTTTTGGGATCGGTGATTTCCTACTCCAATGCTGTTAAGATCGAACAATTGAGTGTTGATCCCATGGACTTGAATAACCATGGAGCAGTAAGTCGTGAAGTGGTGGAGCAAATGGCAAAAGGAGTGATAAAAAAGTTACACGCAAGATGTTCCATAGCCGTTTCCGGTGTTGCCGGGCCTGATGGGGGATCAGACGAAAAGCCGGTTGGGACAGTTTGGATTGCTGTTGCATTTGATGATCACGTGGTGTCGCGAAAGTTTCTATTTGAACAGAACCGTGATCGAAATATTACGCGGTCTGCATTAACAGGAATGATGATGTTGCGTCAGCTGATACTAGGAACCATTCAATGATGGTTGGGTTCGGACACAACATTTATTATACTCTGTAATTCCGCAAAATCATAAAGATCACGGTCGAATAAATGCGATAGGGAAATATTGCCCAGTGCATTAAACATCACAGCTTGACGATCGGGATATTTTTCTTCCCATTCTGTCATCATACGCTTTATCACTTTCCGCTGCATGTTTTCCTGCGAGCCGCATAAATTGCAGGGTATAATTGGGAAGCCTCTTTGTGCTGAATAAAATTCGATGTCTTTTTCCCGCACATATGCTAACGGACGAATGACCACATGTCGGGCATCGTCGGTCCGGTATTTGGCAGGCATGGCTTCCATTTTTCCTGCGAAAAACAGGTTTAAAAAGAATGTTTCAAGGATATCATTCTGGTGATGACCAAGGGCAATTTTGGTGCAATTCATTTCAGAAGCCGCATCGTACAATATTCCACGGCGAAGTCGGGAACAGAGGCTGCACATGGTTTTTCCTTCAGGCACCTTTTCTTTCACTACGCTGTAGGTGTCACGCTCCAGAATGCGGTACGGTACATCCAGTTGTCGTAAGTATTCGGGTAAAATATGTTCGGGAAAACCGGGTTGTTTCTGATCGAGGTTTACAGCAATAATCTCAAACGAATTTTTCATGGCCAGGCGGATGTGGAGGAGCATATCCAGCATTGTAAAGCTATCTTTGCCGCCACTCAGGCAGACCATTATTTTGTCGCCGGGAACGATCATGGTAAAATCATTTACCGCCGACCATACATTCTTGCGAATGCGGTGGGTGGTTTTTTCCATAAGTTCCTGATCGCTGATTTCCATGGTGCAAAAGTACATTGATTCGAAACAGGAACAAAATGTTAAACCTTTAAGCAAAACGATTGTTAGTCTTTTCCAAACCATTTGTAAGCATGTTTATCCGGATTGTTTTCGCTTTTTATTTGTCAGTTGTGTATTGTGACCTTGTTTCTGCACAGAATCAGGGAGTCATTAACGGGGTTGTAAAAGATAAACGATCGCAGGAATTGCTGGCCGGCGTTTCGGTAGTGGTTGAAGGAACAGACCCATTGGTAGGTACAGCGAGTGATGAGAATGGTCGATTTAAAATAACGGTTGCAGCCGGTAGTTATAATATCAAGGCAAGTTTTATTGGGTACCGAACTGAGATAAAATTCAATGTTGTTGTAACGAGTGGAAATGCCAGCTACCTCACCTTTGAATTAGGAGAAGATGATGAACAGCTTGAAGAAGTTGTGGTAAGCACCAACAGAACCATAGAAGTCGCCACACTGGTAACACCACTTTCTGTTCAGCGATTAAGTACAGAAGAAATTAAAAGCAATCCAGGCGGTAATTTTGATATTTCCCGGGTTGTACAAAGTCTTCCGGGTGTCGCAGGAACTTCAGGTGGGGGCGGATTCCGAAACGACATTATCATTCGTGGTGGTGCTCCAAATGAAAATGTATATTATCTCGACGGAATAGAAATTCCTGTAATCAATCATTTTTCCACGCAGGGAAGTGCAGGAGGTCCATCCGGAATTCTTAACGTTTCTTTTATCGAGGATGTTACTTTAAGCTCTAGCGCATTTGATGCACGGTTTGACAATACCCTCGCGTCGGTTTTTCAATTCCGCCAGAAAGAAGGCAATCCGGATCGCGTACAAGGAAATCTTCGTTTAAGCGGTACCGAATTCGCAAGCACGTTTGAGGGGCCAATGGGACCAAAGACTACTTTTCTAGCTTCGGCGCGACGATCGTATCTTCAATTTTTATTCAAAGCAATCGATTTGCCAATTCGTCCCAATTATTGGGATTTTCAAACCAAAATAACACACCGAATCGATAAAAAAACAACGCTGACTTTTCTTGGTGTTGGAGCTATTGATGAGTTTACGTTTGGAGTTCCCAGAGAAACAAGTCCTGAAAAGGAATATATTTTACGTTCATCACCAAACATCAATCAGTGGAATTATACCAATGGCGTTTCGTTAAAGCGCATAATCGACAATGGATATTTTACGCTTGCTTTAAGTAGAAACATGTTCAATAACCGCATCGATCGTTTTGAAGATCGACGAGATGGAGAAGAGGCCTATCGAATTACAGGGTTAACAAGTCAGGAAATTGAAAATAAATTGAGATTTGATCTTTCTTTGTATGAGAAAAACACCAAAGACCTAATCACTCAATCTCCAATCGATCCTGCTACTGGATTTACTAGTAC
>JBKBUQ010000121.1:8495-9356 GCA_046289975.1 Flavobacteriales bacterium
AAAGTGAGTTATGGTGCAGTTGGGCAGTATGTGAAGTTCAATAATCAATTGTATAATCGTATCAGAAAGGAAATAACGGATACATCCGGAAATGTAATTCAGCCGGCTATTGTCATAAATTACAATTCTGCAATCGATTTTTTCCGATACGGCGCATATGTACAATCTGCACGTACTTTTTTCAGCGATCGCTTTGGTGTTTCTGCGGGAGTACGTACAGATCTGAATTCATTTACCAATTCGGGCAACAACCCGCTCAAAACACTTTCTCCGCGCTTGGCACTTTCTTATGCCTTATCCAAAAAATGGAAACTCAATGCCTCTGTAGGAACCTATTACAAATTACCCATTTATACCGTTTTGGGATACAGGGATGCAAATGGAGTTCTTGTAAATAAGGATAACGAATACATACGTTCCACTCATTATGTGGCAGGAACGGAATTTCTACCCCGCCAAAGTACACGGATTACGGTTGAAGGATTTTACAAGCAATATTCCAACTACCCTGTTTCTGTCCGCGATGGAATTTCTCTGGCCAATCAAGGAGGTGATTTTGGTAGTATTGGTAATGAAGATGTTCAAAGCACCGGAAAAGGTATCGCATACGGAATCGAGGTATTTCTGCAGCAAAAACTGACAAAGAATTTCTTTGGTGTATTATCTTATACCTATGTACGTTCCGAATTCAGCGGCACAAACGGAACATTGGTTCCATCGGCATGGGATTATCGTCATCTGGTTTCAGGAATTCTCGGTCTAAAACTGAAAAACGGATGGGAAATAGGGCTAAAACATCGTTTTGCGGGTGGTGCACCTTACACTCCGTTTGATACTGTTGCATCAAGATACAATTACCCC